>NZ_JBSHAP010000092.1:0-38144 GCF_053611565.1 Kitasatospora sp. NPDC054795 | reverse complement strand
CGCCACCGCCGTGTTGGAGGCGTCGATCGCGGTCTTCGCGGCCTCGGCCGCGCCCTGGGCGGCCTCGGCGGCCCTGTTGGCCGCGGCGCCCGTCTTCTCGGCGTCGTCCTTGGTCTTGGCAGCCTCGTCCGCGGCCGTCAGCGCGGCCCGCTTGGCCGTCTCGGCGGCCGTCTCGGCCCGGGCGCCCGCCTCCTGGGCGGCCGCCGTCTCCTCCAGGGCCCGCTTGGTGGCGTCCTTCGCGGTCTGGGCGAGCTGCTTGACGTCGAGCGTCTCCTGGTCCCTGGCCTGAGCGAGGAGCTGGCCGTTCTCCAGGAACCCGCGGACGTCGGCGGGCGTGCCGCTGAGCGCCCGGCCGGCCTGCTTGGTGAACTCCGGGCCGGTGTAGACATCCATCAGCCGCAGGACGGCGACCCGGTCGTCCTCCTCCTGCGCCTTGAACCGGCCGGAGGTCAGGAAGGCGTCCATGGCCTCGGCGGTGCCATCGCTGAGCGCCTTGGTCCCGGCCGTACGGACGGCGACGTCGGCGCCGTCGACGATGGTGACGATCGCCGCCCGGCGATCGTCCATCATCGGGTTCTGCCAGCCGCTCGTGACGAACGCGTGGAGGTCGGCGTCCGACCCGCTCAGAGCCTTCGTCGCGGCATCGCGCACGCCCTTGCCGGTGTTGCTCAGCATCTTGATGACGGCGAAGCGCTCGTCCGACGCCTGAGCACGGCTCAGCGTGCTGGTCAAGAACGTGGTGATGTCGGCGTCCGAGCCGACCAGTGCCCGTGCGGCCGCGTCCCTCACCGCCGTGCCGCCGCCCTGCCAGGCTTCGACCACCTGCGCGCGGTAGGCGGCCGGCATCGGCTCCGGGGCCGTGTCGGACGGGAGTGCTTGGGCGACCGTCGTCCCCATGACGGTCGCGGCCAGCATCATGGCCGTGGCGGACAGGATGCTGGCGCGTGAGCGCCGTGCCGGCCCTGCCCTCATTGGCGATTTCGCCATTTTCCCCCTCTTCCTCCCCAAACTACCGGCCCGTCAGGACCGGTTTTCATCAGGACAGTTGTGCTGATGACGCAGGAATCCTAGTGCCGGAAAAGGCAGATCGACGGGGCGGAATGATTTTGGCGGGATCGCATGCCAACTGGCTTAATCTCCGCCCGTTTCGGCCACCGATCGCGTGGACCCGCAATAGATCCACCCAAACGCAAGCAAAGGACTGGTTCGTCACCCTCGTCCGATTCGTGCACATCCCCCTGCGCCCACCGGATGTCGGAGTGACCTACCGTCAGTTCGCTGACGGTAGGTCACTGGAAGCAATGGCGGAACAGGGGTTTACGAAACGAGGAGGAAAGCCTTCGTTGAGGTGTTCGTGTCGGGTTCGACGGCCTCGGCCGAGGCCAGGTCCACCTCCTGCACGCCGAGCGGACCCAGCAGCCCGGCGAACTGCCCCACGTCGCCGCCCGGCTGCCAGATCGGGACACGATCGGCCAGGGCCGGCTCGACCGACCGGTGGTTCTCGACGACCTGGTCTGCCCGGCCGGCACGGGCGCCACGACCCCGCCCACCGGCACCGTGACGTTCACCGACACCACAGGTTCCTCAGGCCGGTGTCGCGGGCTGCCCGGATGCGGTCCTCGGCGCGGGCACGCCGGCGGTGCCGCAACTCCAGCCGGGCGATCGGGCGGCCGGTGGTGTTCGTCGCGAAGCACGTGATGCGCAACCGGGCAGGACGGGGACGGGCGGTATCCTCCCAGCTCAAGTGCACTTCGTTGATCTCCGACTGCCGCCTGGGGCGAGGAGTCGCCGGTCTCGCCGGGCACAAAGCACCCCAGAGCAGAGGGGCCCACCCATGTCAGCCGGCACATGGCCGCAATTCTTGGTCCGCTCCGATCGGTTCACCGCTCTCTACACCGAGTTGCCGGCTTTGGAGCGCCTGGTTCTCAGATCGGTGCACCTCAGTCCGTACGGCCCCGCTGTGACGCTGCGTGTCGAGCTTCCCCGCTTTCCCGACCTCGCTCCGCCGGACTGGACGGAAGCCGGCTGTGACCGCTTCGAGGCCCAGATCGAGTTCATCGCGGTGGGCGAAGACCTGCGGATGCGGGGTGTCCCCGCCAGCACCGTGGTCGACATCGAGTTCGGTCCCCGCGTCCGGACCCCGGAGCGCCGGATCAGGATCGCCGTGAGCGGCCCGGAGTTCTCACTGGACTTCACCGCGCACGCCCTGAAGGTGGGCCGTCTCAACGCCTATCGATCCGGCGAAGCGGACCCCTGCACGGCTCGGCGATGGTTCGAGAGTCCCCTCGACCAGCGCCTGCACCATAGCGTGCTGCCTCCCACGACAGCGAAGGTGTTCTATGAGCGAGCGTGACTGGTCTGCCGAGCTGGCCAACCCCGAGGCGATCCGCGAAGTCCTCGGCGCACCCCCACCACCGCTGACGGACTACCACCTGGACTCCGTCCTCATCGACGAGCGAAAAGCGTCAGTCACCTTGAGGTTCTCCGCCTTCGCCATCCCGGCCGGTGCCGCCGACCTGTGGCAGGCGCACGGCCACAACGCTGTCGAGTTCGTCCTGGTCTGCATCGGTGTGAAGAACTTCGAGGTGGACGCCTGGTCCGGCTGGCCCACAACTGTCGCCAGCCTCTGCCGGCGAGCCGTTGTGCTCGCCGGCCAGGACAAGCGCGTGTCCTTCGAGACCGGCGAAATCCGCGCTCAGCCCCCCGTTGGAGGCCTGCGGAGTCGAGCACAATGACCTCACCCGACAGTCGCGCTTGCCACACGGAGGACCCGGACACCGTGGCCGGTGAAGGTTGATCAGGAACAGCTGGTAATGCCACACCTCCTCCAAGTAAGTCTGCAACACAGTGACTTGACCTTTCGCGTCCTGGCTGACAGCCCTGCGGACCAAGATTGCCGAACGCAAGTCCCACAGGTCGACTCACCCAGAAACGATCAGTGGTAGTACCGGCGGATCTCCCGGACTACCGAGGCATCCGCGGTGCAGAGGTCCCAACTCGTGCTGTCGAACTCCCGCAGCACCACCCTCGGCTCATCGCCTGCACACCCCTCGAAGTCCGCGTCAACAAACCGAACGTCCGGCGCGACCGGGGCCAGTAGCTCCAAAGCGCCGATCCCGGCACCGGAGGAAGCCTTCTCGATCTCGGCAGACCTGGTGACCAGTCGAGCATCGTCGATCCGCACCGTCCAAGCGAGACCGAACCCGGAGCTCCCGAGGCGCACAAGGAGTTCCGCCGGCGTGACGTAGCACCGAGTGGAGGCACGGTCCTGCCCGGGAGGACGATCACGCCAGGCCGCGAACGTGACCGACTGAAACGAGCCAGGGGCGCATCACGGCTCCGTGCAGAGGCGTTCCGGACTCGACCGCGGCCTCCTTGGACGCCCGGATACGGCGACCCACAGCCAGGATCGGGCCGGCGCGCTCGAAGCGCTGTGAGGTCTGCCTCTCGTCCACCGCGCCGGCGTTGGACGGTGCTCGTCCGGTCAGCCCAGCGATGCGCTCGCCGCACGCAGTTCGTTCAGGGCGGCCAGGGTGTACCCGGCGAGCTCGCCCTCGGCGCCGCGGTCGTCCTCGGCCCATTCGGCGTACCCCCGTTTGAAGGCGAGGACGCCCAGCTCGCCCGCGAGGGCTGCGGTCGGGTCGGGTACGCCGCGGGCGACCAGGGCGGTTGTCATCGCGGCCGCGAGGCTGACGGTCTTGAGGGTGTCGCGCTCTTGCAGCTCGGCGCTGGCGGCGACGGCGGCCTTCAGGCGGGGGGCGAGCTCGCGACTCCCGGGGCCCATCGCGGTCGAGGCGCGCTCGAGACCGGCGGCGACCGCCTCGAGCGGGCTGGCGTCACCGGGCGCGTCGGCGATCCCCTCGGCCAGCAGCCGGCTCAGCGTCTCCTGCCCGGCGACCAGCAGCTCGCGCTTGTCGGGGAAGTGCCGGAAGAAGGTGCTCTTGGTGACCCCGGCACGCTCGGCGATCTGCGCGACCGTCGTGGCGTCGTACCCCTGCTCCGTGAACAGGTCGACCGCGGCCACGACGAGGCGTTCACGCGCACCTGGTTCCCATCGACCCATGGGGTTCAGCATACGTGATGGGACTCTTGTCCCATCACTCTGCTACGGTGATGGGACAAGAGTCCCATCACTTCTGGGAGGGTTCCATGCGCGTCTTCGTCACCGGCGGCACCGGTCTGATCGGTTCCGCCGTCGTCACCGAACTCCTCGGCAACGGCCACACCGTCCTCGCCCTCGCCCGCTCCGACGCCTCCGCACTGGCCGCCGAGGCCGCCGGCGCCGAGCCGCTGCGGGGAGGCCTCACCGACCTGGACGTCCTGCGCTCCGGCGCCGCCCGGGCCGACGGGGTGATCCACCTGGCCTTCGGCAACGACTTCAGCAGCCCCGAGGCCCTCGCCCGGAACATCGCCGAGGAGACCGCCGCCCTCACCACCCTCGGCGAGGAACTCGTCGGCAGCGACCGCCCCCTGGTCACCGTCTCGGGTACGCCCCGGGTGCCGGGCCGTGCCTCCACCGAGGCCGACCCGGTGCCCACCGACGGGCCGGTCGGCGGCCGCGGTCGCACGGTCACCGCGGTCCTGGGCCTGGCCTCGCGCGGGGTCCGGAGCACGTCCGTGCGCCTGCCCCGCACGGTTCACAACGGGGGCACGGGCGGGTTCGCCGGCCTGCTGACCGACATCGCACGCCGAAGCGGAATCTCCGGCTACCCCGGCGACGGCACCCAGCGCTGGCCCGCCGTCCACGCGCTCGACGCGGCCGTTCTCTTCCGGCTCGCCCTGGAGCAGGCGCCGGCCGGTACCGCCTGGCACGCCGTGGCCGACGAGGGGGACCAGGTACGGGACATCGCGGCCGTCATCGGCCGACGGCTGGGCCTGCCGGTCGCGCCGGTGCCGGAGGAGACCTACGGCCCGCTCGGCCCGATCTTCAGGGCCGACCAGCCCTCGTCCAGCACCCGCACCCGGCAGGTGCTCGGCTGGGAGCCGAGGCACCCCGGCCTTCTGGAGGACCTGGAGAACATCCAGCCCTGACCGGCGACCGACACTCCCGTCGCAGCGACATCCCGCATCCCGCGCCCATGCGGCAATTCATCTCCACAACAAGCAGGAGGTTCCATCATGGTGGCAGTCGTCTTCGGCGCCCGCGGCAACGTCGGACGTCATGTGGCCGGCGGCCTGCTGGCCGCCGGTGAGCAGGTCAGAGCGGTCAACAGGACCCCGGCCGCGGACTCGACGCCCGGATGCGAAGCAGTCGTCGCCGACCTGGAGCGTCCCGAGACGCTCCCCGCAGCGCTCGACGGTGCCGACAAGGTGTTCCTGTACGGAATGCTCGACCCCCGGAAGCCCTACGACATCGAGAAGGTCGCCGCTGCGGCCGCGGCCGCGGGGATCCGGCAGGTGGTCCTGCTCTCGTCGGTGTCGGTCGTCCTGGACCCCGACGCCGACCACCCGGTCACCCGCCGGAACCGTACGATCGAGCAGGCCGTCCAACGGTCCGGCATGGACTGGACGTTCCTCAGGCCGGGGACGTTCGCGACCAACACCCGCACCTGGTGGGCCGAATCGATCCGCACCGACAACGTCGTCCGCCTTCCCCGCCCGTTCGCACAGTCGGCACCGGTGCACGAGAAGGACATCGCGGCGCTGGCGGTGACCGCGCTGACCGAACCGGGCCACTCCCACCAGGCCTACACCATCTACGGGGCAGAGTCCCTGACCCTGCAACGCCAGGTCGAGCACATCGGCGAGGCCATCGGCCGTCACATCCGGATCGAGCACATCTCCGACGAGCAGGCTCGCACGGAAGTCGCCAGAACCATGCATCCGGTCGTGGCCGAGGCGATCGTGAGTCAGTGGGCCGCCGCCGACGGCGTCGCGGCCGCGACCTCCGCCATCGCCGAAAAGATCACCGGCGCTCCGGCACACACCTACGCCCAGTGGGCCGTCGACCACGCCGACGACTTCCGCTGAGCCCGTCGCGCCGACCGGCCGTACGGGGCCCGCCGTGCTCCGCGCTCCGGCTTCTCCTGCCCTGGCCAGTACCCCGTGCTGGGCGGTCGGCAGCACCGGCTGCCGACCGCCCCGCAACCGCGCTGCTATATTGAACGCGTTCAAACTTGATGGGCGGGATCCGCTCCGGGATCCGCTCCGAACTCGGCCAGGGGGACACGTGGCACCAGGAAACGGTGTGGCTGTGGCGTCGCGCGCAGTGATCACTGTGCTCACGACCTGGGCGACACTGATCGCGCTCCTTCTCCTGCCGGCGCTGCTGCCGAATCGATGGCAGTACTACATCTACTCACCCGCCAGCGTCGGACTGTGGATGCTGTCCATGCTCGTCGGTCCGGCCCTGGCATGTGCCGGCAACCGGCGATGGATCCGCAATGGCGCACGGAGAGCCGCAGCCGGCGCAAGCCGGACCTGACCGAGCGGATCCGCCGCCGTACGCCGTCGACCACCCGATGGGCGCCGCCACCTCGGTCTCCGGTGGTGGCAGGCGCTCGGCGAACGTGCTTCGGGGGAGCTTGGCCGGGTAGAGCTGGTTCATGCCGCCCTTGGGCAGGTAGCGGCGGGGGAAAGCGATCCACTCGTCGTGGAGTTCGACGAGCACGACGGTGACCAGGCGTAGGAGCGCGTCGTCGTTTCCTGCGGAGTGGCGCAGCGGATCACCCCGGGGCGGTGTTCATGGTGTTGGGTAGCTCGAACAGCCGAGGCCGTGCCGGACTCGGCCTTCGGTCACCGGGGGACCACGCGCGAGCGCGTCTCAGCGCCACTTCTGCGTGGCGGACCAGTTGCACTGCCACTGGTTTGCGGTCGCACCGTTGTGGGTGGCGTCGTTCCAGATCTCCAGGCACTTGCCCGAGTTCCTGTTGCTGATTTCGCCGGTGGAGGTCAAGAGCCACTGCTGGGTTGGTGATCCGTTGCAGTCCCACTGGCCGGCAAAGGCGCCGTTGTCGGTGGAGTCGCCCCAGACCTCCAAGCACCTGCCCGAGTTCACATTGACGATGGTGGCCCAGGCACCGTTGAGATACACCTGCCATTGCTGGGTTGCTGATCCGTTGCAGTCCCACTGGCCGGCACGGGCGCCGTTGCCGGTGGCGTCGTTCCAGATCTCCAAGCACTTACCGGAGTTCACGTTGACGAAGGTTCGCGAACCCGCCGACACCGAATGCACGGTAGCGGCGTCGGCGGACGGTGCGGCCGCGAAGCCTGTGGTGACCACGATTCCGGCGACAAGTGCCGCTGTTCCCTGACCGATCCGAAGCCTCATTGGCTCTCCTCATGGGTGGGTGGCATCCCGTGCCTACCCGGCCGACGGCCGGGGAATCGATGGGGTGGGCGAATGGCGGGAAAGCACAGGGGTCGTGTCCGATCAACCCGGCCCGGATACCCGCCCCGCCGAGATCGACAGCGATCGCGGCGGGCGCCTCGGACGCCCCGGCCGGGCCCCGCCGGCCCCCGCCGGTCCGCTCCGCCGCCTGAACCTCCCCGCACGGCTGCGCCGTCGCCTACAGTGAGAGCTTCTTGCGGACGGGACCGGGTGACGGCACGAGCGGGGAGGGGGCCGGAGTGGAGCGACGCGTGCGTCGGACCGCGGCGGCCGCGCTGTCCTGCGCGTTCCTCGCGGCCTGGGCCGTCTGCCAGGTCCTCCTCGGCACAGCGACAGGCGCGGCGCAGCCGGCCCTCGGTGCGCCGCCCGCCGTCACTGCCCCGGCCGCCCCGGCCGCCGTATGGCTCGGTCCGGCGGGCGCGGAGGTCCGGCGAACCGCGGACCGCCCCGGCTCCGACGTCGTCCAGCGGCAGACGGCCGCCGCCGAGCCCGGTGTCCGGCTGCCCGCGCTCCCGCCGGCCGTCCTTCCGGTCGCCCGGACGGACGCCCCCCGGTTCCGGCCCGGGCTGTACGCCGCGGGGCCGCGCCAGGAGCGGGCGCCGCCGTCCGACCGCTACGACCCCCGCCACACCCGCGGTCCCCCCTCCACCCGGTCCAGCTGACGTCCCATCGCGCCCGCCGACCCGGGTGCCGCGGCCTGCCCGCGGCCCGGACGGGAGGCCTCCGGCCACCGTGCCCGGAGTGTTCCCGGCGGCGCGCCGTCCCCTCGCGTCCGCCCGTCCCGGGTGCGGCGTCCCCCCCGAGGACGCCCGGCTCCCGCGGACCGCCCGTGGAGTACCCATGCCTTCTCGCCGTACCGCGTTCTGGCGCGCGCTCGTCGCGCTCGCCGTCGTCGGTGTCTCGCTCTACGCCGCCCTGACCACCCCGCCCCGCCTCGGCCTCGACCTGCGCGGCGGCACCCGGATCGTCCTGGAGACCCAGGACTCGCCCACCGTCCGCGCCGACGCGGACACCACCGACCGGGCGCTGGAGGTGCTGCGTCGCCGGGTCGACGGCCTCGGCGTCGTCGAACCCTCGTTCGCCCGCGCCGGGGAGCGGCGCATCGTCGTCGAACTCCCCGGCGTCCAGGACCCCCGCGAGGTCGCCGGGGTCATCGGCCGCACCGCCCAGCTCACCTTCCACCCCGTCGTCGCGACCACCGACGGCCCGGCCGGCCCCCCGCGGCGGACGGCTCCCGGGTCCTCGCCGGCCCCGGCCTCCCCGGCGGTCACCTGCGGCTGGGCCCGCCGGCGCTGACCGGCGACGGCGTCAAGGACGCCTCGGCCGTCCTCGACACCCGGACGGGCCTCGGCTGGAGCGTCGACCTCTCCTTCCGCGGCTCGGCCGGAGACGCCTGGGCCCGGCTCACCGGGGAGGCGGCGTGCGCCGCACCCGCCGACCCCGCCCGCCGGGTCGCCATCGTGCTCGACGACCGCGTCCTGTCCGCCCCCGGTGTCCAGGACAGCGTGCTCTGCGGGCAGGGGATCACCGGCGGTTCGACGCAGATCACCGGCGGCTTCTCGGCCGACGAGGCCCGCGACCTCGCGGCCCTGGTCAAGGGCGGCGCCCTGCCCGTCCCGGTGACGGTGATCGAGCAGAGCACCGTCGGCCCCACCCTCGGCGCCGAGGCGATCCGGGCCAGCGCCCTGGCCGCGGCCGTCGGCCTGCTCTGCACCGGGGCCTTCATCATCGCGGTGTACCGCCTGCTCGGCGTGCTGGCCACCGTCGCTCTCGCCCTCTACGGGCTGATCTCGTACGCCGCCGTGGTCGCGCTCGGCACGACGCTCACCCTGCCCGGGCTGGCCGGCTTCGTGCTCGCCATCGGCATGGCGGTGGACGCCAACGTGCTGGTCTTCGAACGGGCCAGGGAGGAGTACACCGCTCCTCGGGCGGCCGGCCACGGCAAGGAGCGCGACCTGCGGCGTCCGCTCCGCGTCGGGTTCGCGAAGGCGTGGAGCGCGGTGGCCGATTCCAACGTGACGACGCTGCTCGCCGCCGGTCTGCTCTTCGTGTTCGCCACCGGCCCGGTCAAGGGCTTCGGGGTGACGCTCTCGATCGGCGTACTGGCCTCGATGTTCTCGGCCATGCTGATCACCCGGCTGCTCGCCGAGTGGGCGGTGCGCCGGCCCGCCGTCGTCCGGCGGCCCACCCTGACCGGCATGGCCACCGTCGGTCGGCTCCGGACCCGGCTGACCCGGCGGCCGCCCCGGCTGATGCGCCACCGGCGGCGCTGGCTGGGCGCCTGCGCCGGCCTGCTGCTGCTCGCCCTGGCCGGGATCGGCGGGCGCGGCCTGGACTTCGGCGTCGAGTTCACCGGCGGCCGGGTGGCGCAGTACACCGCCGCGCAGCGGGTCGACGCGGACGCCGCCCGCACGGCGGTGGTCGGCGCCGGGTTCCCGCAGGCCGTGGTGCAGACCACCGGCGACACCGGCGTGTCCGTCCGCACCAAGGAGACCGGCGACGACCAGCAGCAGCGCATCCGGGAGGCGCTCACCGGCGTCACCGGCGAACTGTCCGTGGAGCGCGACGAGTTGATCGGGCCGAGCCTCGGCAGCGAACTGCGCGGCTACGCGCTGGCCGCGCTCGGGCTCGCGGTCGGCGCCCAGCTGCTCTACCTCACGATCCGCTTCCGGTGGGCCTTCGCGGCCGCCGCGGTGATCGCGATGGCGCAGGACCTGCTACTCGTCCTCGGCCTCTTCGCCTGGCTGGGCAAGCCGGTGGACAGCGTCTTCCTCGCCGCGCTGCTCACCATCGTCGGGTACTCGGTCAACGACACGGTGGTGGTCCTGGACCGGCTGCGCGAGCTGCGCCGGACCGGGACGAAGGCGAGCTGGGCGGACCTCGCGGACCGCGCCGTGGCGCAGACCCTCCCCCGGACGGTGAACACGGGCATGGGGGCGCTGTTCGTCCTGGTGGCCCTGGCGACCCTCGGCGGCGACTCGCTCGCCGACTTCTCGGTGGCGCTGTTGGCCGGGGTCCTGATGGGCACGGCGTCGACGGTGTTCACCGCGATGCCGGTGGTCGTGCTGCTCCAGGAGCGGTTCCCGGACCGGCCGCGGGAGGCCAGGGCGGCACGGGCGCCTCACGCGGCGGGCGCGGCGCGGGGGCGCGACCACAACGGGGCGGTGGTCTGAGCGGCGCCGGTTGGGAAGGCTGTGCGTCCCGCGACCCGCCGGCCGAGTGCGGTCGGCCGGCCGGTCGCCGGGGAGGGCTGTTGCACGCTGACCGCGCCATGGGCTCGACCCGTCGTACGTGCCGCCGCAGAGCCGGCGGTGTGCCTGCAGGGGCGCGTCCTCGTTCCGGGCGAAGTCCGCGGAAAATTTCTTCGAACCCGCCTGCAACCCCCCGGCGGGATGGACGTCTATCAGGGTGAGAGGCGGGGAGAGCGAGCCGGAGGGCTCGGGGCCGGATCACGATCGAGGCGGACGCCCCCGTGCCGCACTCCAGGGGCTACCGCGACATGGCGAAGGCCGAGCTGAACGCCACCGTCGTCGACAGCCACAGCCCCCGGATGCTCTCGGTGATGCCGCCGGCCAAGGGCGTGATCACCACCGACCCGATCCCGTTCGGCTTCCGGGTCTCCTCGCCGGACGGCACCACGGGCCTGCGCCCCCGGGTCGCCGTGCGGAGCTCCGACGCGCTGACCGCGAACGACGTCACGGCGGAGGCCCGGGTCGGCGACGTGTGGAAGCCGGTCGAGCTGAAGGACGACTGCGGCCTGGTCACGGTCGACCCGTTCCGGCCCCACCGCACACGCGATGGGGCCGGAACCTGAAAGATCCTCAGCAGACTTGTAGGCCCAACTTGCTTGGAGTTACCACGACTTGACGGTTCCGAGCCTACCATCGAGCTGTGTTGACACGGTGGGGGAGCCAGGTGCGCCGGCATCCGGTGGCGGGGGCGGTCGGGGTCGCGGTCGTCTGGCAGGCGACGATCGTGGTGGTGGCGAAGGTGCTGCCGCCGTTGGATCCGGGGTGGTTCCCGCAGTTGGGGCCTACCGTGGTCAACCTGGCGGGCGCGGCGGTGGTGCTGGCGCTGCTCCGGGCCTGGGGGCTGCTGGCGGCCGGCGGGGTGGCGGGCCCAGGGGTGATGGCGCGCTGGCCGGTGCTGCTGCCGGTGACAGTGCTGGCGGGGCTGGCGGCGTTACCCGGGATCGAGGGCGGCACGGCGACCCTGGCGGGCGGGGTGGTGCTGATGCTCGCCATCGGGGTCAGTGAGGAACTGAGCAGCCGGGCACTGGTGCTGGAGGTCGCGCGGCCGCTCGGTCCAGTGCGCGCGGGGGCGCTGACGGCGGTGCTGTTCGGGGTCGGGCACCTCGACAACTGGCTGTTCTTCGACGCGCCCCTGGGCAACACGCTGTGGCAGGTGCTGGAGGCCGGCGCGTTCGGCTTCTTCCTGTGCGGCGCGCGGCTGTACATCGGGAGCGTCTGGCCGCTGGTGCTGCTGCACGCGCTGGCCGACTACCTGGAGATCTACTCGCCGGGGAGGACGGCCGACTGGCTGCAGGCACTGGACGTGGCCGTCGACCTGGCGTTGGGGCTGGCGCTGCTGCTCCGCGCCCGTACGGCTCCTGCGCCTGCGCCGCAAACCTGATCCCACCGCTGCACCCGCCCGACTTCGTCGTCAGCGAAGCTTTTTCCGACGGATCGTCATATCGTTTGCCCCGCACGCGTCCTGCACGGAGGCGGCCCGGACCGGGCCCCGCACCGCCGAGGAGACGTCTTGACCTACCTCCGCCGCCGCGCCGCCGCGGCCGCTCTCGCCCTCGTGGCCGGCCTGACCGCGGCCACCGCCACCGCACCGGCAGAAGCCGCCGCACAGGCCGCCGGCATCCCCCGGGGGCTCGACCGCTACTACCAGCAGCGCCCGGACTGGCACAGCTGCGTCCAGGGCCCGCAGGACGAGGAGGGCGCCGCGCTGGAACGGGCCGGCGCCCGCTGCGCGGAGGTCACCGTGCCGCTCGACTACGGCGAGCCCGGCGGACGCACGGTCACGCTGGCGCTCTCCCGGATCAAGGCCACCGACACCCGCCACCGGATCGGCACGCTGCTGCTCAACGACGGCGGCCCCGGCAGTCCGACGCTCGGTGCGCCGCCGCGGGTGCACGCCGCGTTGAAGGACACTGCCGCCCGCTTCGACATCGTCGGGCTGGACCCGCGCTTCGTCGGCCGCAGCGCCCCCCTCGACTGCGGCTGGCCGATCGGCTTCAGCATCACCTCCTCCGGGACCGGCCGGGCCTCCTTCGAGCGCCAGGTCGCCCTCCAGCGGGACCTCGCGACCCGGTGCCGTTCGGCGGCCGGGGACCTGCTGCCGCACGCGAGCACCCGCGACGCGGCCCGGGACATGGACGTGGTGCGCGGCGCGCTCGGCGAGCGGCGGATCTCCTACCTCGGCCTCTCCTACGGCACCTATCTCGGCACGGTGTACACCCAGATGTTCCCCGGCCGCTACGACCGGGTGGTCCTGGACAGCGCGCTGAACCCGGCCCACGCCGGGCCGGCGCTGCTCCCCAACATGGCGCCGGAGAGCGAGCGGGCGTTCGCCGACTGGGCGGACTGGGCGGCGGCCCGCCATGACACGTACGGGCTGGGCCGCACCCGCGAGGAGGTGGTCGCCGGGGTGCTGCGGACGGTCCGGGCGGCCGCGGCGCGCCCGCTCGTCGTCGGCGCCGGCGCGGACGCCTTCGAGCTCGACGACACCCGGGTGCCGATGCTGGTGTTCATGAACCTCGCGGGCGACTCCGGCGCGGATCGGGCGGGCCTCGCCGAGCTGACGGCGATGCTCGCCGAGGCCGCGGAGGGCCGGCCGGTCACCCCCTCGGACGGGACCACCGCCATGCTGCGCTTCCTGTTCACCCCGCAGGGGTCGCAGGCCGGCAGCATCTCGCAGGCCATCCTGTGCGCGGACGGTACGGCGCCGCGCGACCCGGAGGACTATTGGGGCCGGATCGAGCGCGACCGCGCCCGGTACCCGCTGTCCGGCCCGCTGCTCGACAACATCTCCCCGTGCGCCTTCCTGGACCCCCCGCGCGAGGCGCCCACCGAGGTACGCCGCGACGCCCGGGCGCTGATCCTCTCCGCCACCGGCGACCCGCGCACCCCCTACCGGGACGGCGTCGCGCTGCACGGGCTGCTGCCCGGCTCCCGGCTGCTGACCCTGCGCGGCGCCGACCAGCACGGGCTCTACGGGACGTACGGCAACGCGTGCGTGGACGACGCGGTCAACGCCTACCTGGCCGGCGGACGCCTGCCGGAGACCGACCCGACCTGCACCAAGGCGTAGCCGGGGCGTCCCGACCCGCCTGCCCTGGAGGTTTGCTGACGGTCTTTCAGGTTACGGCCCCATCGCGTGTGCGGTGGGGCCGGACTCGTTTCGTGGCGATGGAGGAGTGGACCGGTGAGCCGCTCGTGCAGGGGCTTCGGTCGTCGCCGCCCGACAAAATCGCTACCAGGCGGCCGAAGCGCCGTGATACACCATCGGCGTGCAAAACATTGTGGAGTTCCCCGAGGTCCTGCGGCTGATCGAGGACCGCTCGGCCGCGTTCCGCGCCGCGATCGCGTCCGCCCCCGACCTTGACGTCCAGGTTCCGAGTTGCCCGGACTGGACGCTGCGCGAACTGGCGCAGCACCTCGGCGACGGCCGCCGCCGCCAGGCCGCCATCGTCGCGGCGGGCCCGGGCGCCGAGCCCCCGGCGAAGACGGACCCGAAGGGCGCCCCGACCGCGCCCCGCGACCGCGAAGCCCTGGACGCCTGGCTCGCCGAGTCGACCGAGCTCATGCTCGACGCGCTGCGCGAGGCCGGCCCGGACCGCGGCTGCTGGACCTGGTGGGGCCGCTCGCAGGCCCCGGAGACCAGCGGAGCCTTGGCCCGGCACCAGATCCAGGAGATCGCCGTCCACACCTACGACGTCCAGCTCACCCAGGGCGCCGCACGGCCGCTGCCGACGGACGTCGCGGTCGAGGGCGTCGACGAGTTCCTGACGACCGTGTCGGCGACGACCGTCCCCTGGCCGTTCAAGCCGGCGACCATCGACCTGCACGCGACCGAGGGCCGCTCCTGGCGCCTGACCCTCGACGCCGACGGTGTCCGCTGCGACGACCTCGCCGCGGACGCCGAGCCGGGCGACATGGTGATGCGGGGCGCAGCGAGCGAACTGGTCCTCTACTTCTACGCGCGCGTCCCGCTCGACAGCCTGGAGAACACCGGCGACACCGAGCCGATGGAGCAGCTCGCGGACTGGGACCCGAACGCGTAGAACGCGCGCTTGTGATGCGCCTGTCGGTGGTGTGTGCTCTCCTGCGGGCGTCACCGGGCCAGGGGTTGCGGACATCGCGCGGCCGCGGGCAGGCTGCGGGCCCGCTGTTCAGGGGCCGTCCGGTGCGGGCACCGTTCGAAGAACGTACAGGTGCCCCCCAGCAGCCGGATCAGGCCGTGGGGAATTCGACCCGGACCCGCAGTCCGCCCGTGCTGCCGGGGACGGCGGTGACGACGGCGTGATGGGCACGCGCGATGGAGGCGACGATGGACAGGCCCAGGCCCGCGCCCTCACGCGGGCCGTGTCGACGTTCCTGCAGGCGGCGGAAGGGCTCGAAGAGGTAGGGGACCGTCTCCGGCGGCACCTGGGGGCCGGTGTTGTCGACCTCCAGGACACCGTCGCGCACGCCGACCTCGACCCGGCCGCCGTCGTGGTTGTGGCGCAGGGCGTTGCCGACCAGGTTGCGTACGAGGTGTGCCAGCAGCACCGGATCACCCTCGACGGACATGGGGGCGGTGTCGGTCCGGACGGTGACGCGGTTCGTTCGGGCTTCCTCCGAGGCGGCGCACTCGGCGGCCACCGCGCGGGCCAGCCGGTCCAGTGCGACCGGTTCGCGGTGGTCCAGCCTCTGGTCGGAGACGGACAGCAGCAGCAGGCCCTCGATGAGCCGTTCGCTGCTCTCGGAGACCTCGATCAGTTTGCGGCGGATCCGGGCGACGGCGGCCGGGTCCTCGGTGGCCAGCCCGATTTCGGCCGCGGCCCGCTGCACCGCGAGCGGAGTCCGCAGTTCGTGTGCGGCGTTGGCTGCGAACCGTTGCTGCGCACCCACCAGCTGCTCCATGCGGTCGAGCATGGCGTCGAAGGTGTCGGCGAGCTGTTTGAGTTCGCCCGGGGGTGCGTCGAGGGCGATCCGCTCGTGCAGGTTCTCACCCGAGAGCCGCCGCGCCGTGTTGGTGATCACCGCCACCGGGCGCAGCACTCGCCCCGACATCCACCAGGCCAGCGCCATCGAGATGACGGCGAAGGCGGCCAGAGCGACCAGGGAGACGGTCAGCAGCTGGTTCTGGGCGGCCTGCTCGGCGGCCTGGGTGACGACCTTGACGGCCTGGAAGTGGGACTGTCCGCCGTCGGCGGGGGTGGTTCCGGGTGAAGCGCTTGCGGGTGCGGCGGTTCCCATCGTGAGGGTTCCCGCCGAGGTGGCGTTCGGGTTCGCCAGTGTGGCCAGTCGTGGTTCGACGGCGACGGCCGTGCTGATCGAGGTGTACAGACCCTCCCGGACCAGGAAGTTGACCAGGACGATGAGCATGGCCCCGGCGAGGACGAGCAGCCCGCCGTAGAGCATGGTCAGCCGGCCCCGCTCCCCGCCCGGCAGCCGCGGGCGTGGTCGGCCGGGCAGCGGAGGGCGGTTCGGGCCGACCGGAGCGGAGCGCCTCATGCCGGGACGCCGATGCGGTAGCCGTGGCCGGGCACGGTGTCGATGACCGAGGGCTCGCCGAGCTTGGCGCGGAGTTTGCTGAGGGCGACCCGAACCGCGTTGGTGCGGTATCCCATGTTCCGCTCCCACACCCGGTCGATCAGGTCCTCACCGCTGACCACGGCGCCCTCGGCCTGCATCAGCACCTCCAGTACGCCGAACTCCTTGCGGGACAGGGCGAGGTAGCGGCCCTCCCGGAAGGCCTGGCGGCGAGCGGTGTCGAGGGTGATGCCCGCGCGTTCGATGACCGGCGGAAGGGCGGGGTGGGTGCGGCGGCCGAGCGCCAGCACCCGGGCGAGCAGTTCCTCGTAGGCGAACGGCTTGGTGAGGTAGTCGTCGGCGCCCAGGTCCAGGCCGTCGACGCGGTCGCGGACGGTGCCGGCGGCGGTGAGCATCAGTACCCGGGTCAGCAACCGCTGCTCGACGACGCTCCGGCACACCTCGTCGCCGTGCGCTCCGGGCAGGTCGCGGTCGAGCACGAGCACGTCGTAGTCCGTGAGGCGCAGCCGCTCCAGCGCGTCGGCGCCGTTGTACACGACGTCGACGGCCAGGGCGTCGCGCCGCAATCCCTCGGCGATCATGTCCGCCAGGAATTCCTCGTCCTCCACGATCAGTACACGCATGACATCAGGTGTACCTGAGAACCACCTTTCGTCGCCGTAAAGGTCCTGGCTGACAGCGGCGAAATGCGGGTGCGTGCCAGCCTCTGCGTGGTCGGTCACCCGGTATCGGACACGGTGGTCGGTCACTCGCAATCGGACACGGAGGAATTCCATGCGGAACCACATGCGCAAGCACATGCGGAACCACAGGTACGGCGCGGCGGCCGTGCTGGTGGCGGGGATGGCGCTGTTCACCGCGGCCTGTGGCGGAGGCGCCACGGGCGCGGGCGGGGGTGGCGGCTCGGACTCGTCGGGCAAGGGCGCGGCGGCGGACCGGGCCTACGAGCACCGTAAGTGCCTGCGCGAGCACGGCGCCCTGGTGAAGGAGCCGGAGCCGGGCCAGGACCCGCGGGCCATGGTCCTCGAGGGCGGCCAGGACAAGATGGCGGAAGCCCTCAAGGCCTGCGGCGGAGCCGGCGGCTCGGGCGGCACGAAGATGTCCCAGGCCGACAAGGACAAGGCCCTCGAATTCGCCCGGTGCATGCGCGGTAACGGTGTGGATATGCCGGACCCGAAGTTCGACGGCGACTCGGCGATGTCGGGACAGGCGATGAAGGTCCCGGAGGGTCCCGAGAAGGACAGGTTCGAGAAGGCGAACAAGGCGTGCAGTGGTCAGAATGCGGAGTGAGCGCGGGCAGAGCCGCCGAACGTACCTGATCGCCGCGCTGGTCACCTCGGTCTCGCTGGTGGGCGGGGTCACCGCCCTCTCGCAGACCGGCGGCGGAAGCGCCGCCGCGAACCGCACGGACGGGCTGCCGCCGAGCACTGGTTCGGTGGAACGACAGGACCTGAGCAGCCGGACCCAGGTGGACGGGACCCTCGGCTATGCCGAGGAGCGCCGGCTCAACGCCGGTGTGCCGGGCACCCTCACCTGGCTCCCGGAGGCGGGCGCGGTGGTGAAACGCGACGGGGTTCTCTACGAGGTCGACGGCCGGAAGGTCCGGCTCATGGACGGCGAGCGCCCCGCCTACCGGACGATGAAGGCCGGCGACAAGGGGCCGGACGTCGGACAGCTGAAGGAGAACCTCCGCGACTTGGGCTACGGCAAGGGGCTGGCCGCGGACGAGGAGTTCACCCCCGGCACCGCGGAAGCGGTCAAGCGCTGGCAGAAGGCCCACGGTCTGGCGCAGACCGGCGAGATCGGCCCCGAGCAGATCGCCTTCTCGCCCGGTCCGGTGCGGATCAAGAAGAACGATGCGGCCGTCGGCGACCAGGCCGCTCCCGGCAAGCCGGTCCTCACCACCACCGGCTCCGAACGGCAGGTGCAGATCAGGATCGAGGTCTCCCGGGCCGACCTCGCCAAGCCCGGTACCCGGGTCGAGGTCGCCCTGCCCGGCGGCGGCAGGGCCAAGGGCAAGGTCGCCTCCGTCGACCGCACCATCGGTGAGGACGGCAAGGAGCAGGGCTCCCAGGACAAGCCCGCCAAGATCACCGCCCGGGTGCTCTTCGACGACCCGGGGCAGGCGGAGGGCTTCGACCAGGCGCCGGTCACCGTCGAGCTCGAGGGCGAGGTCCGCAAGGACGTGCTGACGGTACCGGTCAACGCATTGCTCGCGCTGTCCGCCGGGGGCTTCGGCGTCCAGGTCGTGGAGAACGGGAAGGTGCGCGAAGTCCCGGTCGAGCTCGGCATGTTCGGACAGGGCCGGGTCGAGGTCGGCGGGACCGGCCTGGCCGAGGGAATGAAGGTCGGGGTGCCCAGGTCATGAGCGCGGTGGTCGAACTGAACCAGGTCACCAAGGAGTATCCGGGCGGGGTCGTGGCGCTGCAGGAGGTGGACCTGCGCGTCGGACGCGGCGAACTGCTCGCCATCGTCGGCCCTTCGGGGTCGGGCAAGTCCACCCTGCTGCACATCGTCGGCACCCTGGACCGGCCCAGCGCCGGATCCGTCACCCTGGCGGGCCACGACGTCGCCGCCCTCTCCGACCGCCGGCTGTCCGCCCTGCGCGCCCGGCACATCGGCTTCGTCTTCCAGTCCTTCCACCTGGTGGCCGGGGTCAGCGCCCAGGACAACGTCGCCGAGGGCCTGCTCTACTCGGGCCTGCCGCGCGCCCAGCGCCGCAGGCGCGCGGCCGTGGCCCTGGAGCGGGTGGGGCTCGCGGACCGCATGCACCACCGTCCGCACGAGCTGTCGGGCGGCCAGCGGCAGCGGGTGGCCATCGCCCGGGCGGTGGTCGGCGAGCCGGATCTGCTGCTGGCCGACGAGCCGACCGGCGCGCTGGACTCCGCCTCGAGCGAAGCGGTGATGGAGCTGCTGCACGACCTCAACGCCGAGGGTGCCACCATCGCGGTGATCACCCACGACGGCGAGATCGCCGACAGCCTGCCGCGCCAGGTCCGTATCCGCGACGGCCGCGTCGTGGCGGATCTGCGCACCGGCGCCGCCGACCCGGCCGATCGGGGTGGGGAGCGATGAGCCGCGCACGGCTCTCCCCGGCCCGGCTCGGCCCCCGTGACGTCCTCCACGTCGGCTCGGCCGGCCTGCGCACCCGGCCGCTGCGGGTGGTGCTGTCCGCGCTGGGCATCGCCATCGGCATCGCCACCATGATCGCGGTGGTCGGCATCTCCTCCTCCAGCAAGGCCCAACTCCTTCGGCAGCTCGACCAGTTGGGAACCAACTTGCTGGTGGCCTCTCCCGGCCAGGGGCTGTTCGGCGAGAAGGTGAAGCTGCCCGAGGAATCGATCGGCATGCTGAGCCGCGTCCCCGGGGTCGAGCAGGTCGGCGCGACCGGTGACCTGGCGCAGTCCGTCAGGCGCAGCGAGAAGATCCCCAGCGACGAAACCGGCGGCATCACCGTGAAGGCCGCCACGGAAGGACTGCTGGACGTCGTGCGCGGCACGGTCGGCTCGGGCACCTGGCTCAACGAGGCCAACGGGCGCTACCCGTCGACGGTGCTCGGACACGTCGCGGCCCAGCGCCTGGGCATCACCGCCCCCGGTCAACAGGTCCACATCGGCGGCCGGTACTTCACCGTCATCGGCATCCTCGACCCGCTGCCGCTGGCTCCCGAGATCGAGCGGGCCGCCCTGGTCGGCTGGGACGGCGCCGGCGCGCTGCTGGGCTTCGACAGCCATCCGACCCAGATCTACGAACGGTCGACGGACCGGACGGTCGGCGCGGTCCGCGAGCTGATCCCACGCACCGTCGACCCGCAGAACCCGCACAACGTGCAGGTCACCGACCCCTCCTCGGCGCTCCAGGCCAAGGCCGCCACCGAGGGGGCGTTCACCGACCTCCTGCTCGGGCTGGGCGGGGTGGCGCTCCTGGTCGGCGGCGTCGGGGTCGCCAACACGATGATCATCTCGGTGTTGGAGAGGCGCCACGAGATCGGACTGCGCCGCTCCCTGGGCGCCACCAGGGGCCAGATCCGCCTCCAGTTCGTGACGGAGTCCCTCCTGCTCTCCGGGCTGGGCGGGCTGGCCGGCGTGGCCCTGGGCGCGGCCGCCACCTACGCCTTCGCCGTCTCGGGCGGCCTGCCCTGGGTGGTCCCCCCGTGGGCCGTCAGCGGGGGCTTCGCCGCCACCCTGCTCATCGGTACGGTGGCAGGCCTCTACCCGGCCGTCCGGGCCTCCCGCCTCTCCCCGACCCTCGCCCTCCGCACCGGCTAGGCCTGCCGGGGAAGGCGTCGAAGGTACGCCTGGTTGGCCGTCCCGGGAGGCTTCGGGCGGCCAACCGGAGGACAAGTGGCTCTGTTCACGTGAAGCAGCAGAGGGTTCGCACCGGGGCCCCGGCCGGGTTCCCTGGCCTGGTCACCCTTGACGAAAGGTTGACCTGCTCACGGCAGAAGGTTGGCGATCACCGCCTCTATGGTCGGCCCATGCCCTCACAGCCCATCAGGCCCACCACCCTGCCGGTCCTGCCCTACCGCAAGCCCACCCGCGGACGGGACTACTGGGTCCTGGACAACGTGCTGCCGGACCCGGACGCCGTCCGGGAGCGCTGCCTGGCCCGCGGGGACTGGACCGAGGGCTACCCGCACCGCCCCGAGACCTGGCCCGGACTGCGCACCATGCCGGGCCTGGAACCCGAGGAGCTGGCCCGGGTCGAGTCGCTGGTCCGCAAGGCCACCGGGGCCTCCCGGCTCTGGGTGCAGAGCACCCCGGGCGGCGGCACCCTCAACCACAACTGCGTCCAGGTCGTCGGCGCCGGGGAGTCGGAGTCCCGCCCGCACACCGACTCCCGCGCGCTCTGCCGCTACGCCGCCGTCCTCTACCTCAGCCCCGGCGCCCCCAAGGACGCCGGCACCAGCTTCTACCGCCAGCAGTTCCCCGGCGGCCGCCTCGGCGGCAACCTGGTCAACGCCCCGCACAACAACCTGGTCGAGGCGCTCGGCACCCGCCACGTACCGGCCGACCACTTCACCGAGGACGTCCGCGTCCCCAACCGCTACAACCAGCTGCTCCTCTACCACGCCAACCTGATCCACAGCGCCACCGGCTACTACGGCACCGACCTGGCCGAGCGGCGGATGACGGCGGTCTTCTTCTGGATGGCCTGACCCGGCACGCACCCTCTCGGACCGTCGGACCCTCACCCGGCCCCCGCGTGCGCCAGGCTCGCCCTGGTCAGCGCCGCCGCCAACCGGGCCAGGTCCCCCGGCCCGACCAGCGCCGCCAGCCCGTCCGGTTCGCCCGGCAACCCGAGCGTCCGGGCCTCCGCCAGCGCCCGCTCGTCGACGTACGGCCGCAGCGAGGGCCAGACCGCCTGCGCCTCGCGCCGGAAGATCGCGGCGCCGACCGGCCCGATCCGGGGGAACTCCCGGAGCAGCTCGCCGATCCGCTCCGACTCGCCCCCGGCCTCCTCCCGCAGCCGCCGCAGATCGCCGTGCCAGCGGTCGAGCAGCAGCCCGGCCCCCTGACCGAGCGCCGTGGCGGTGCTCTCGTCGTAGCGCACGTAGTGGGCCCGGCCCAGGGCGGCGATCAGCGTCCCGCGCCGGGCGTCCGCCATCGCGCGCGGGGTCCGCAGTCCGGCGGCCGACAGCTCCCGGGCCGCCGCCGTGGCGGTGCCGGCACCGATCCGCGCCGAGCACAGCACGGTCAGGACCAGCAGCCGGTAGAGCGGCGAGGGCTTGTCGCGCAGCGTGATCCCGGCCTCCTCCGCGTAGGTGCGGCCGAACCGGTCCAGGAGTTCGGCAACGGTCGGTTCCACGGCCTTCACCTCCCTCCCCCGTGCTCGCCCGGATCCTTCCCCCGCGCTCGCCCGGATCCTTCCCCCGCGCTCGCCCGGATCCCTCCCTCCACGCTCGCCCGGATTCGGACGCCCCGCACCCGGGGAGGCTCGCCGCATGAGTGAGCGAAGCACGGGGGCACCCCCGGCCGGAGGCCGGCGGCGAATCGTCGACGGGAGCGCGGCGGCGCAGGCCCCTGCCGGGCGGAGCGGGGCGGGCGCATGAGCCGGGACGCCGTACCCGCGACCGAGACCGTCCGCCCCGACTGGGCCGCGATCGACCGGCTGCCCACCGTCGAGCTGCTCCGCCTGATGAACGCCGAGGACCGCACGGTTCCGGTCGCCGTCGCCGGGGAGTTGGAGCGGATCGCCGCCGTGGTCGACGCCGTGGCCGCCCGGATGGCGCGTGGTGGCCGGCTGGTCTACGCCGGCGCGGGGACGGCCGGGCGGCTCGGTGTGCTGGACGCCGTCGAGTGCCCGCCGACCTTCGGCACCGATCCGGCGCTGGTCGTCGGTCTGATCGCGGGCGGGCGCTCGGCCGTCACCG
The DNA here is from genome assembly GCF_053611565.1 of Kitasatospora sp. NPDC054795. Classification (NCBI taxonomy): domain Bacteria; kingdom Bacillati; phylum Actinomycetota; class Actinomycetes; order Kitasatosporales; family Streptomycetaceae; genus Kitasatospora; species Kitasatospora sp. NPDC054795. Next base: position 15,673 of record NZ_JBSHAP010000092.1, on the reverse strand, counting down.
CGGCGGCCGAGGGCGCCGAGGACCGCACCGACCTCGCCGAGGCCGACGTGGCCGCGCTCGCCCTCACCCCCGCCGACACCCTGGTGGGCGTCTCCGCGTCCGGCCGGACGCCCTACCCGCTGGCCGCCGTCCGTGCCGCGCGGGCGGCCGGGGCGCTGACTGTCGGGCTGGCGTGCAACCGCGGCTCGGCGCTCGCGGCCGCGGCCGAGCTGGGCATCGAGGTGGAGGTCGGCCCGGAGGTGCTGGCCGGATCGACCCGGCTCAAGGCGGGCACGGCGCAGAAGCTGGTGCTCAACCTGCTCTCCACGGCCGTGATGGTCCGGCTCGGCCGGACGTACGGCAATCTGATGGTCGACCTCCGCGCCACCAACGACAAGCTGCGCGACCGCGCCCGACGGATCGTCGCCGAGGCGACCGGCGCCGACGAGGCCGCGGTCGACCGCGCCCTGTCCGCGACCGGCGGCCGGGCCAAGGACGCGATCCTGTCCCTGCTCGCGGACGTGGACGCGTCCACCGCCGCCCGCCTGCTCACGGCCTCGGACGGACGGCTGCGCGAAGCCCTCCGCCTCGCTGGGACGTAGCAGCCCTCCGCTTTGCCCGGCCGTAGCGGCCCGCCACCGCACCGGCGGCAACCCGCCCCGCCGGCTCACCCCAGCCGCACGTCCGCGGCCGCGACGACCTCGCCGAGGCGCGGGAAGTCCAGCTCCACCGATGCCCGGTGCTCCTCCGCCGTGAGCGCGGCCATCGCGTCCTCGACGAACACCAGCCGGTACCCGTGGTCGCCGGCGGCCCGGGCACTCGACTCCACGCCGAGGTTGGTCGCGATCCCGGCGAACACCACGGTCTCCACGCCCCGCGCCCGGAGCAGCTCGTCCAGGCCGGTGCCCTGGAAGGCCCCGATGGTGCGCTTCACCACGACCTCGTCGGCCGCCGCCGCGACCTCCGCGGGCAGCCCGCTCCCGGGCGGCTGCTCGGTCACGTTCGGCCGCTCTACCCGTACCGCGATCACGGGCGCGCCCGCCGCCCGGAACTCCCGGGCCAGCTCCAGCGAGGCCTTCAGCACCTCCGAACCGGTGCGCGGCGCGAGCGGGTTGGCGACGATCCGGTCCATCAGGTCGATCAGGACCAGGGCCGTGCTGCGGGGGTCAAGGGTGGTCATGGGGTCACGCTAGTCCATCGGACGAGTGGCCCCCGAGGCCCGGTCCGGCGCCGGGGTGCCCTGCGCCGCCTCCCGCGCGATCTCCGTCCGGAACCCCTCGATCAGCACCCGCAGCCCGTACTCGAAGTCGGCGTCGTGGTCGGTCATCCGCAGGACGTCGACCGCCTCGCGCAGCAACGGCAGTTCGCGCAGTGCTTCGTCCGGGAACGGCGGCCGGTCGCGGTCCGCGGAGTCCTGTCGCCAGGCCTGCTCCTCGGTGACCCAGCCCATGATGTACCGGTCGACGGTCAGCAGCAGGCGCAGCGCCGTTCGCGGGCGCAGGCCCGCTCCGCAGAGGGCGCTCAACTGGGCTTCGACCGCCGGGAGTTCGTCCTCGGTGGGGAGGGTTCCGGCGTGCACCCGGGCGCCGTCGCGGTAGGCGAGCAGGGCGTTGCGCTTGGCGCGGGCGTCGGCGGCGATCCACTCGGGCCAGTGCGCCGGGTCCGGCTCGCGGTCGGGCGGGAGGGCTTCGGCGAGCATCGCCTCGGCCATCAGGTCGAGCAGTTCCCGCTTGCTCTTGAAGTGCCAGTACAACGCCGGTGACTGGACGCCGAGTTCGCGGGCGAGCCGCCGGGTGGTCAGCCCGTCGATGCCCTCCTCGTCGAGCAGGCGCAGCGCCGTGCGCACCACCTCGTCGCGCTTCAGCGCCATCCGATCGGCCTCCTGGGTCATCCGCTTGCCAGATCCACCTTATCGCCGATAAGTTCCCGAGCTGGAATTTATCAGCGATAAGGAGAGCCGTCGCAACACCGACGGCCGCGAAGGGATCCCACCCCGCATGGCCTCCGGAACGAACCCGACCTCCGGAACGGACCGCTTCTGGTCCCGACTGCTGCCGAACACCGCGCCCTGGCGGTCCTCCCGCGACTTCAGGCTGACCTGGACCTCGGGCACCGTCACCCTGCTCGGCTCGATCTTCACCATGACGGCGATCCCGCTCCAGATCGCCGACCTCACCGGTTCACCGCTGGCCGTGGGCGCGGTCGGCGCGGTCGAACTCGTGCCCACCGTCCTCTTCGGCCTCTACGGCGGCGTCCTCGCCGACCGCGCCGACCGCCGCACCGTCGCCCTGGCCACCGAGGTCGCCCTGGCCGCGCTCAGCGCCCTGCTGCTGGCCAACGCGCTGCTCGGCACCCCCGCCGTCTGGCCGCTGTACGTCGCCGCCGGGGCGGCGGCGGCGCTCCAGGGCGTCCAGCAGCCCTCGGTCGAGGCGATGGTCCCCCGGCTGGTGCCCCAGGAGCAGCTGGTGGCGGCGGGTGCACTGCTCTCGCTGCGCTGGAGCATCGGCGGCGTGGCGGCCCCGGCGGCGGCCGGCCTGCTGATTGCAACCGCCGGCGTCCCGGCGGCGTACCTGGTCGACCTCGGCACCTTCCTGCTCTCGATCGCCCTGCTCGCCCGGGTCCGGCCGGTCCCCTCGGAGCGGGACGCCGAGGCACCGCGGCTCACCGAGTTCCTCGACGGCGCCCGGTACGCGGCCCGGCGCCCGGACCTGATCGGCACCTACCTGGCCGACCTCGCGGCCACCGTCTTCGCCCTGCCCACCGCGCTCTTCCCGTTCCTGGCCGCGGACCTGGACGCCACCTGGGCGCTCGGCCTGCTCTACTCGGCCGGCGCAGTCGGCAGCCTGATCGCCGCCGCGACCGGGGGGTGGGCGGAGCGGGTCCACCGGCACGGCCGACTCGTCCTGCTCTCCGCCGCCCTGGTCGGCGCGGCGACGGCGGCGGCCGCGTTCGCCCCGGGCCTGTGGGCCGTCCTGCTCTGCCTGACCGTCGCGGGCGGTGCCCACTGGATCGGCGACACCTTCCGCAGCGCCATCTGGAACCAGTCCATTCCGGACGAACTCCGGGGCCGCGCCGCCGGACTGGAGATGATGATCGGCTCCGCCGGGCCGGCCCTGGGCGACCTGCGGGCGGGCGGGCTCGCCGCCCGCCAGGACATCCGGGCGGCCCTGCGCACCGGCGGTCTGCTCTGCCTCGGCAGCTCGGCCGCGCTGTCCGCCGCGATCCCCGCGCTCTGGCGCTACGACCGGCGGGCGCACCGCACCGGGCCGGCCCCGGCGGAGCCCACCCCGTGACGCGCCCCTCGCCCCGGCCGCACCGGCCCCACCGCGGGGACCGCCCCGGGGACCCCCGCTCAGTCCGGGACGAGCGCCGTCGCGTGCCGGTCGATCAGCTCCCCGAGCCCCCGGAGGTCGTCGGCCCCGCGCTTGGGCAGCACGGTCAGCACCCCCGCCTCCTCGTTGCCGCTCAGCAACAGGAACAGCCGGGGCGTCTCCAGGTAGTACCGCTGCTCCGGCCAGGCGAACTCGGTGACCGAGGCCTCGGTGCTCACGACCACCCCGTCGTCGTCCAGCAGGACCCTGAACTCGCCCTTGTCCTCCGCCGCCCTCGTCGCCCGCCGCACCCGTGTCCAGGGCACCGCGAGAACCACGAGCAGCGCGATCACCACCAGCAGGGCGACCGGCAGCAGTGCCGGCCCGCCGAGGACGACGGGCAGCCCGGCAACCGCCGTCCCACCGACGGCCACCGTGTACATGGCCCGCCGCCCCCGGCGTCCGGCCACCGTGCGCCGGTCCCACGCCGCGAGGGCCTCCCGGAAGTCGGCGGCCGTCGGGGTGTAGCGGACCTCGACCGACGTCACCGCCCGCCCATCGGAACCCACGTCCCCACCCTCCGACCCGTGTACGCACAACTCCTGACACCAGCTTCGCCGGATCGTAGCAAAGACCGTACGTACCCGATGCGACCGCGTCCGCGCTCCCCGGCGGGAAACCACCGCTCCCGGCGCCCACCCGTTGACCGACCGCCCCACCCGGCGGTTGGCTCACCCCGAGCCGGCCGCCGGGGAGTTCGGCGTCCACCGCCGACGCGGCACGGCCGATCCCAGGGGAGGGAACCAGATGCACCTCATCCGCCGCCCGTTGCGCGCGGCCTGCGTCCTCGCGGCCGCCGCACTGGCCGCCGCCGTCGCCGTGCCGGCCCAGGCGGCCCCGTCCGGAGCGGGCCCGACCGGAGCGGCCCCGACCGGAGCGGGCGTGGCCGCCCTGCCGGGCGGTGCCCGCACCGAACGCGTCTCCGTCAGCCTCGGGCAGGCCCAGGCCACCGGCGCCTCGCAGGCCGGCGGCCTGAGCGCGGACGGGCGCTTCGCCGTCTTCACCTCGGAGGCTGCCGACCTGGTGCCCGGCGACACCAACGGCAGGTCCGACGTCTTCGTCCGCGACCTGTGGACCGGCCGCACCGAGCGGGTGAACACCGGCCCGGACGGCGTCCAGGCCGACGGGGACTCCTACGAGGCCACGATCAGCGGCAGCGGCCGCTACGTGGCGTTCAGTTCCACCGCCACCAACCTCGCCCCCGGTGCCAACCGCGGCTCCGAGGACGTCTACGTCCACGACCGCTGGACCGGCGACACCCGCCTGGTCAGCGTCGGCAGGACGGGGGTTCCGCAGACCGGCAAGCTGTCCGGCGTCCCCTCGATCAGCTGGGACGGCCGGTACGTGGCCTACCAGTCCAACCGCGGCGACCTCGCCCCCGGCACGGTCACCTGGTTCGGCGGCAACATCTACGTCACCGACCGCTGGACCGGCGACACCCGCCTGGTCAGCATCGGCGCCGACGGCAAGGAAGCGGACGCCTCCTCCTCCGCACCGGAGATCAGCGCGGACGGCAGCACCGTGGTCTTCATCTCCAAGGCGACCAACCTCCTCGGCGCGGGCGGGGCCGGCGCCCTCTCCCCGGCCGCGGTCGCCGAGCTCAGGGCGGGCTCCGACCAGGAGTTCGTCGCCGACTCCTTCCACCCGGCGGCCGACCTCCACCCGGCGGGCGCCCTCCACCCGGCGGGCGCCCTCCACCCGGCGGGCGCCCTCCGGCCGGGGGCCCGCGCGGAGATCCTCAAGCCGCGCACCTACCCGCTGTACGTCCGCGACCTGCGCGCCGAGCGGACGAGCCTGGCCAGCCCGGACGGCGACGGCGGCTACAAGGGCGCGGTCAACCCCTCGGTCAGCCCCGACGGCCGCTACGCCGTCTACTCGTCCTGGGTCCTGCACGGCGGCACCCAGTGGGACCGTCACTTCGAGGTCTACGTCCGCGACCTGAAGCAGGGCACCGAGACCCTGGTCAGCACCGGCCTGCCCGGGACGACGACCACCCTCGGCTCCTACGGCGGCCGGATCACGGCGGACGACCGGTGGGTCGTCTTCAGCTCGGAGGCGGACAACCTCGTCCCCGGCGACACCAACAACGCCGAGGACGTGTTCCGGCACGACCTGTGGACCGGCCGCACCGAGCGGGTCAGCGTGGCGGGCGACGGTACGCAGAGCGCCGGTCCCTCGCACGCCCCGTACGCCGATGCCCTCGGCACCGCGGTGGTGTTCACCTCCTCCGACGGCACCCTCGTCCCCGGGGACACCAACGGCGTCGAGGACGCGTTCCTCCGCCGCCTGCCGCTGTTCTGACACCCGGTCCGACGGCCCCACCTCGCTCCCGACGGCTCCACCCCCGGCCCGGCCCGGCGCGGGTGCTCCCGGACTCACACCGTGAGCGCCCGCGTCGAGGCCCGGATCGGCGCCGGAAGCTCCGTCCACCCGCGCAGGTACCGGTCCACCGCCGCCGCCACCGCCCGCCCCTCGGCGATCGCCCAGACGATCAGTGACTGCCCGCGCCCGGCGTCCCCCGCCACGAACACGCCCTGCGCCTCCGTGGCGAAGCCGTCGTCCCTGGCCAGGGTGCCCGCCGGTCCGGTGGTGAGGCCGAGCTGGGCGAACAGCCGCCGGTCCGGCTCCGGCCCGGTGAAGCCCAGCGCGAGGAGCACCAGCTGCGCGGGCAGGCTCCGTTCGGTGCCCGTCCGCGGGCTGCGGTCGGCCGGTTCGGCCTCGGCGAAGCGGACGGCGGCCAGCCGGCCGTCCGGGCCGGCTTCGAAGCCGACGGTGGTCGCCGCGAACACCCGGGGCCCGGCCTCCGCGGCGCCGGACTCCTCGTGCGAGGTGGTCTCCCGGTACACCTTGGGGTGCACCGGCCACGGCTGTCCGGCGGCCCGGTCCTGCGGCGGGCGGGGGTTGATGTCCAGTTGGGTGACGGTGGCGGCGCGTTGACGGAGCGCCGTTCCCAGGCAGTCCGCCGCCGTGTCCCCGCCGCCGACGATCACCACGTCCAGCCCCTCGGCGGACACCGGGGAGACCGGGCGGTCGCCCTCGTCCACCCGGTTCGCCCAGGTCAGGTAGTCGATCGCCTGGTGCACCCCGGACAGGTCCCGGCCCGGCACCGCCAGCTCCCGGCAGGCGGTCGCCCCCACCGCGACCACCACCGCGTCGTACCCCGAGCGCAGTTCCTCGCCCGGGACGTCCCGGCCGACCCACACCCCGGTGCGGAAGGCGGCGCCCTCGGCCCGCAGCTGGTCCAGTCGGCGCTCCAGCCGGTGCTTCTCCAGCCGGAACGGCGGGATGCCGTACCGCAGCAGTCCGCCCGCGCGGTCGGCCCGTTCGTACACCGTGGTGGCGTGCCCGGCCCTGGTCAGCTGCTGGGCGGCGGCCAGCCCGGCCGGGCCCGAGCCGATCACCGCGATCCGCCGCCCACCGGCGCGCTCGGGGCGGTCGGGCGGCCGGGGCCCGTCCCAGCCCGCTTCCCAGGCCCGGTCGGCGATCGCCAGCTCCACGTTCTTGATCGCCACCGCGGCGCCGTCGATCGCCAGGACGCAGGCGCTCTCGCAGGGCGCCGGGCAGAGCCGCCCGGTGAACTCCGGGAAGTTGTTGGTGGCCAGCAGCCGCGCCGCGGCCGCCCGCCAATCCGCTCCCGCGTCCGTTCCTGCCCCCGTCCCCGCGCCCGTTCCTGCCTCCGCCCTCGTACCCGCCCCGCCTTCCGCCCCCGGCTCCCGGCCCGTCCCCGATTCCGCCACCAGCCGGTTCCAGTCCGGCACCAGGTTCCCCAGGGGACAGGCGTGGTGGCAGAACGGCAGCCCGCAGTCCATGCACCGCCCGGCCTGCCCGCCCACCACCGGCAGCAGTTCGCCCGGCCGGTACACCTCCCGCCAGTCCCCCAGGCGCTCCCGCGCGTCCCGCCGCGCCCGCTCCGCGCGCGGGGTGGTGAAGAAGGCCATCCGGTCTGCCATCGCGGCCTCCGGCAGGGCGTGCCGACTCGAACCAGGCGGCCCACCCGGCGGCGCGCCACCGTACGGCCACCGTACGCCCGCGAAGCACCGCGCAACAGCCGCGGCCGTCGGGGAGGGCCGCGGAGCGGACCCGAAAGACCTCGGCCCCGACCGGAAGCGCCGTGAGCACGTCAGGGAGAATCTCCGCCATGACGCACACCGTGCTGATCGCCGAGGACGACCGGGCCATCCGCGACTCGCTCGCCCGCGCCCTGATGCTGGAGGGCTACCGGGTGCGGGTCGCCGCCGACGGCACCCAGACCCTGGCCGTCCACGCCGAACAGCGCCCGGACGTCCTGGTGCTCGACGTGATGATGCCCGAGCCGGACGGCCTGGAGGTCTGCCGCCGGCTGCGCGCGGCCGGCGACCGCACCCCGGTGCTGATGCTCACCGCCCGGGTGGAGGTCCCCGACCGGATCGCCGGCCTCGACGCCGGCGCCGACGACTACCTGGTCAAGCCCTTCGACGTGGACGAGCTCTTCGCCCGCCTGCGCGCCCTGTTGCGCCGCCACCCGCCCGAGCCCGCCGGCGAGGCGCTGACGGTCGCCGACCTGCGGGTCGAGCCGCCGGCCCGTCGGGCCTGGCGCGCCGGCCGGGAGCTCGAACTCTCCCGCACCGAGTTCGACCTGCTGGAGCTGCTCGTCCGGCACGCCGGCGCCGTCCTCGACCAGGCCACCCTGTACGAGCAGATCTGGGGCTACGACTTCGGCCCCGGTTCGAAGAACCTCGCGGTATTCATCGGCTACCTGCGCCGCAAGCTGGACCGTCCGGGCCTCGTGCCGCTGATCCACACCGTCCGCGGCGTCGGCTACACGCTGCGCGAGTCGTGACCGGCCCCGCCCGCCGCCTCCCCTGGTTCCTGCGGTTCCCGCGGTTCCTGCGGTTCCCGCGCCCGGCCCGCCGCCTCCCCCGGCTGCCGCGCCCGGGCCTGCCCACCACCCTCGCGCTGGCCTTCGCCGCGATCGCCGCGCTGGTCGCGGTGCTGATCGGCGCACTCGGCTACAACGCCGCCGCGCGGCTGATCCGGGACGACGAGACCGCCGACTTCGGCGCCGCCGTCGACTCCGTCGGCCGGCAGGTCCAGCGGGAGGTCCTCTTCCCGGGCGACTTCGCCGGCCCGAGCGGCCTGAGCGCCGACCTGGTCCGCCCGATCCGGGTCACCACGCAGTCGCTCGACCCCGACGGCGCGGTGCTGCCCGGCACCGCCCGGCTCGACCTGCCGCCGAGCCCGTCCGACCACGAGCTCGCCCACGCCGACCAGCCGGGCCGCACCTCGATCGGGCTGCGCCACCGGCACCGCGAGGCCTACCGGGTCGGTGTGGTCTCGCTCGGCGGGCGGCGCGGGGCGGTCCAGATCATCCAGCAGGTCGGGCCCACCGAGAAGCTGCTGAGCACCCTGCGGACCCGCACGGTCGCCCTGGTGGCGATCGTCGCGGTGCTCGCCGGCGGGGCCGGCCGGCTGCTCGCCCGGCGGATCACCCGACGGCTGGTCCGCCTCACCGACGCGGCCGAACTGGTCGCCGCCAGTGGGCAGTTGGACGTCGCGGTGCCCGCCGCCGGAACGGACGAGGTGGGCCGGCTCGGCCGGGCCTTCGACCGGATGCTGGTCCGGCTCGCCACCGCGAAGGAGAACCAGCGCCGCTTGGTGCAGGACGCCGGGCACGAGCTGCGCACCCCGCTGACCAGCCTGCGCACCAACCTCTCGGTGCTGCCCGGCCTGGACCGGCTGCCGCCCGCCGAACGTGCCGCGCTGATGGCCGATCTGATGGAGGAGTCCCGGGAGTTGGCCCAGCTGGTGGAGGAGCTGGTGGCGCTCGCGGCGGACCGCAGGGCGGACGAGCAGCCGACCGGAGTGGTGCTCGCCGACGTGGTCCGGCAGGCCGCCGCCCAGGCCCGGCGGCGCAGCGACCGGCAGATCGTGGTGGACGCGGACGGAACCGTCGTCACCGCCCGGCCGGACGCGCTGGCCCGCGCGGTGGGCAACCTGCTGGACAACGCCGCCAAGTTCGACCCCTCCGGGACCGGCCCGATCGAGGTGGTGGTGCGCGGCCCGCGGGTGGAGGTGCGCGACCGCGGCCCGGGCATCGACGCGGCCGACCTCGACCGGGTCTTCGACCGCTTCTACCGGGCCACCGCCGCTCGCAGCCTGCCCGGCTCCGGGCTGGGCCTGGCCATCGTGCACGAGGTGGCCCGCTCGCACGGCGGGACGGCCTTCGCCGCCAACCGGGAGGGCGGCGGCGCGGTGATCGGCTTCACCCTCGGCGGCTGACGGCGCGGACCGGCCCGGCGCGTGGCAGCGCCGGGCCGCGGTGGAACCCGCCGTCAGACGGCGGCCAGCAGCCCCCGCCCGAGCCAGTCGGCCCCGTCCCTCACGCCCGGCAGGACGAAGAAGTACCCGCCGCCGGTCGGCGAGATGTAGTCCACCAGCGGCTCGCCGATCAGCCGGGCCTGGGTGGCCTCGAACTGCCGTACCACGTCCTGCTGGTAGCAGCAGAACACCAGGCCCATGTCCAGGTTGCCCGCCTGGTCGACGCCCCGGTCGTAGTTGAAGCCCCGGCGCAGGATGCGCGAGGTGTCGGTGTCGGCGGTGCGCGGGTTGGCCAGCCGGATGTGCGCGTCGAGCGGGATCGCCCTGCCGTCCGGGTCCTTGGCGTAGTCGGGCGCGTCGGTCTCCCGGGCGCCGTCCAGCGGCGCGCCGGTGTCGCGGCGGCGGCCGAACATCTTCTCCTGCTCGGTGAGGGTGACGCGGTCCCAGAACTCGATCAGCATCCGGATGATGCGGATCACCTGGTAGCTGCCGCCGGTCGCCCAGCCGGGTTCGCCCGTCCCGTCGGCGACCCAGACCAGCCGGTCCATCTCGCGCGCGGAGCCGGTGTCGGGGTTGACGATGCCGTCCTTGAAGCCGAGCAGGTTGCGCTGCGCGCCGTCCGGGCGGGACTGGTTCTGGAAGCCGTCGATCCGCCAGAGGATCTGCATCGCACCCCGGGTGTGCCGGGTGATGTCGCGCAGTGCGTGCAGCACGGTGTCCTGGCGGTCGGCGCAGATCTGCAGCGAGAGGTCGCCGTGCAGTTCGGCGACCCGGAGGTTGTCGTTCGGGAAGGTCTTCATCGGCGCGAGCCTGACCGGCTTGGCCTTGGCCAGCCCGTAGCGGTCGTCGAAGAGCGAGGCGCCGACGCCGACCGTGACGGTCAGGTGGTCGGCGGGGACGGTCGGGCCGAGGAGGCCGCTGTCCGAGGGCGGCGCGCCGACCCCGAGGTCCGGCGGGGTGCCGCCGGCGGTGAGGAAGCGGATCCGCTCGGTCAGGGTCCGGAACAGCGCTTCGAGGCCCTTGCGGTCCTGGGCGATCACCTGGCAGGAGACGAAGGCCGCGAAGCCGGGGGCCGGGGTGGTGACGCCGGCCTGGTGGGCCCCGTGGAACGGCACCGCCCCGGCGTTCTCCTGCTTGCCGTCCCCGGCGGCGGCCTGGCCGGCACCGAGGGCGAGGCCGCCACCGGCCAGCACGGCCGCGCCGGCACCGGCGCCGAGCGCGGCCCGGACGAAGCTGCGCCGGGCCGGTCCTGCCGGGCAGCCGTTCTCCGCGGCGGCCTCGGCCGGCGCGGCGTGCGGGAAGGGGCAGGACCCGGTGGCTGCGGTGTGGTCGGTCATCGGGCGGCCTTCCGGATTTCGAGCAGGGCGGGGACGGGGGCGAGGTCTTCGAGCAGTTCGCCGGTGGCCCCGTTGAGCTGTCGGCGGGCGTCGGCGGGCAGCCGGTCGACCGGGGTCCACCCCTCGGGCCGGTGCGCGGCGGCGAGCAGGTCGCCGACCCGCTTCATGCCGGCGTTCGCCTTGACGAGCACCTGCGGGTCCCGCTCGTCGAGCAGCGGCTGGAGCAGCGTCAGCAGTTCCTGGGTGCCGGTCAGGTTGGCCCGGGCGGTGGCCAGGTTGGTGCCGCTGCCCATGTCGGTGTCGCCGGTCAGCTCGAACTGGAGGGTGTTCTCCAGGATCTCGTGGGCGCGCAGCGGCAGGTCGCCGGGGGCGAAGTCCTGCCCGGGGAAGTCGTGCGCCAGCTGGTCGACGTTCTGCGCCAGGTCGTCGGCGACGGGCGTCAGCTCCTCGGCGGTCCCGCCGTGCCAGAGGCCGTACTCCAGACGCAGGAAGCCGGTGAAGCCCGGGTCCTTCTCCTTGTCGGCGAGGCCGTCCGGGCGGCCGTCGATCTTGCCGTCGAGGTCGGCGAAGGTGCCGTACGCGGCGCCGAGGGAGGCGTACTGGAGGTGGGCGGCGAGCCAGTCGGCCTTGGCGGTGGCGAGGTCGCCGGAGCGCACGTCGGCCTGGAGCTTCCGGCTCTGCGTGACGAGCGTCGCGAGGCCCTGGCCGACGTACTCCTTGTAGCTGTCGAGCGGGGCCTTGAGGTCGTCCTCGGCGACCGGCTTGACGGCCTTGACCACGGCGGCGCCGCTGATGTGCACGGCGGCCGAGGTGACGGGCTTCCCGCCGGTGGGCACGCAGCGCCAGGCGTAGTCGCCGGAGCCGATGGTGGCGGTCAGGGCGCGGGTGGTGCCGGGGGCCAGGCCCTCGATCTCCCCGTAGACCGAGCCGGTGCCCGGGTCGACGAGGTAGACCTCGGCGACCTTGTCGCCGGTGTTGCGCATCTGGAACACCTGCTGGCCGGGCCGCGGGGCGGCGAAGCCCTTGCCGCACTCCTGCTCGGAGACGGCGACGGTCGCGGAGCCGCCCTGCTTGCCGTCGCTGATCGCGATCACGGCGCCGGCCAGCACCACCGGGACGGCGACCGCCGCGGTCGGCAGCACCCAGCGCGGCCGGCCGGCCCGCGCCGGCGGGGCCTCGGACTCCGCGTCGGCCCCGCCGGGCTTCTCCGCGCCCGTCGCGGCCGCTGCGACGGGCGCGGCGGCCGGGGCACTGGTGCCGCCGCGGACGCCCTCGACGAACAGCGTCATCACGATGCCCAGGTAGGCGACGTAGCCGACGACCTGGAGCACCGTCATGGTGACGGTCAGGTTGAGCGTGCCCTGGACCAGCGTCGCGTACCAGGACGAGGCGTCCAGGTGCCCACCCAGGTCGAAGGCGTACGAGGTGCCGCCGCCGATCAGCCCGGACTCCTGGAGGTCCCGCAGGCCGTAGCCGAGCACGCCCGCCGCGACGACGATCAGGCAGATGCCGGTGATCGTGAAGAACCGGGTGAGGTTCATCCGCAGGGCTCGCCGGTACAGGCCCCAGCAGAGCGCGGCCGAGAGCAGCAGGCCGAGGGCCGCCCCGATCAGCGGCCCGGTGGACTCGCCGGCGGTGCGCACGTTGGTCCACAGGAAGAGCGAGGTCTCCAGGCCCTCCCGGGCGACCGCGAGGAAGCTGGTGAGCACCAGCGCACCGGCGCCCATCGCCAGCGAGGCCCGGACCTTCTCCTTGATCTCGGCGGAGAGGGTGCGCGCCGAGCGTCGCATCCAGAACACCATCGCGGTGACGAAGCCGACCGCGATCAGGCTGAGCACCCCGCCGAAGGCCTCCTGCGCGTGGCCGGAGAGGTTGGCGGCGGTGAAGGTGAGCACCGCGCCGAAGCTCAGGCTGAGCGCGACGGCCGCCGCGACGCCCGTCCAAACCTGGGGCAGCCGGGCCTTCTGGTCCGCCCGGACCAGGGTGGCGACCAGGATCGACACGATCAGTCCGGCTTCCAGACCCTCGCGCAGCCCGATCAGGAAGCTGGGAAACGCCTCGTCCCACATGCGGCGGGCTCCTCCCCCGGGCCCGGCCCGGGTCGTTCACCTGTTCTCGCCTCCGCCGCGGTGGCGGTGGAGCGGCACAGCCGAACGCCCCGGACACCGGGGTCCGGGGCGACGGCTTAGCTTAGGCAAACCTTAGAGTCGGCAAGGTCAACCGCACCCCCGCTTCGGGTAAGGATTCGGTATGAGCCCGCCCTCGCATTGACCGGGCCCGCAGGCCTCGGGGGTCGTCAGGAGTCCGCGGTCACCCCCACCACTGCTCCGGCACCGGCTCCGGCTCGGACGACTCCGGGACCGTCACCGGTTCGGCGCAGCGCACCAGCAGATCGCCCTCCTCCGTCCCGGCGACGAGGTAGCCGCACTCGCGGAGCACGACCGCGGCCGCGCCGCTCAGCGCCGCGAGCGCCTCCCGGGAGGGTGGTCCGCCCGGCTCCGCGCCCGGCGTCCAGCCGACCACCACGCCCTCGGGGTGACGGTCGATCCACAGCGGTGAGGGCCCCGGTCCGGTGTCGAACCCGGCGCGGGCCAGGGCCTCGGTGACGTCCTCGAAGAGTTCACGGTGATCCACCATTGGCGCAGCGTAGGCCCGGGACCACGCGACCCCCGGCCGCGGCGCGCGCCGAAACGGTTCAGCGGCACTCGACCGCAGCATCGGCACCCGTTGGGCCGAGCGGCGGCCAGCCGATCGGGCGTCAGGGGCCCCCGTCCGGACCGACACGAGCGGCCGGACGGGCCGATGGACGTGCACAGTCGGCCCCCTGCCGACAGCATGACAGAGTAAGCGCTCCATCACCCTGAGCAACGGGTCCAGTGGAACACCTGGTCCGCGCGCCGGTCCGGCCGGCGGGCCCGTATCGAGAGGTCCCATGATCACAACACTTCGCCGGCCGGTGTTCCCGCCGGCGGGCCTCCAGCACGGCACGCCGAGGACGCCGGGGAGCCCGTCGTGAGAACCGACCAGCAGTCGCAGCCGGGACCGGTGACCAGCACGCGCGCCGACCCCACCAACAAGGCCGAGGCCCTGGCCGACTGGACCGACGGCCGACTGGGCATCTACTCCCTGGCCAAGTCCAATCTGCGCAAGATCTTTCCCGACCACTGGTCCTTCATGCTGGGTGAGATCGCGCTCTACACCTTCGTCATCATCATCCTCACCGGCGTCTGGCTGACCATGTTCTTCACCCCGAGCATGGGCGAGGTCGTCTACGAGGGAACGTACGTCCCGCTCAGGGGCATCGCGATGTCCGAGGCCTACTCATCGACGCTCAGGATCAGCTTCGACGTGCGCGGCGGCCTGCTGATGCGCCAGATCCACCACTGGGCGGCCATCGTCTTCGTCGCCTCGATGCTGACGCACATGATGCGCGTCTTCTTCACCGGCGCGTTCCGCAAGCCGCGCGAGATCAACTGGGTCTTCGGCGCGCTGCTGCTGATCCTCGGCATGTTCGACGGCTTCATGGGCTACTCGCTGCCGGACGACCTGCTCTCCGGCACCGGCATCCGCTTCATGGAGGGTGCCATCCTCGCCGTCCCGATCGTCGGGTCGTACCTGCAGTTCTTCATGTTCGGCGGCGAGTTCCCGGGCACCGAGATCATCCCCCGGCTGTTCACCGTCCACGTCCTGCTGATCCCGGGCATCATGGTGGGCCTGCTCGCGGCACACCTGATCCTGGTCTTCTACCACAAGCACACCCAGTTCGCCGGGCCCGGCCGGACCAACCAGAACGTGGTCGGCATGCCGCTGCTGCCGGTCTACACGGCCAAGGCGGGCGGCTTCTTCTTCCTGGTCTTCGGCGTGGTCGCGGTGATGTCCGCGATCGCCACGGTCAACCCGATCTGGGCGTACGGGCCGTACCGTCCGGACCAGGTGTCCACCGACGCCCAGCCGGACTGGTACATGGGCTTCTCCGAGGGCCTGATCCGCGTGATGCCCGGCTGGGAGATCAGCGTCTGGGGCGGCCACACCCTCAACCTCGGGGTGTTCATCCCGCTGATGGTCTTCCCGCTCGTGCTGATGGTCGTCTGGGGCTACCCCTTCCTGGAGGCCTGGATCACCGGGGACCGGGGCGAGCACCACATCGCCGACCGGCCGCGCAACGCCCCGGTCCGCACCGCCTTCGGCGCGGCCTGGATCGGCCTCTACCTGCTCCTGCTGGCGGGCGGCGGCAACGACCTGCTGGCCACCCACTTCCACCTCTCGATCAACGCGATCACCTACGCGGTGCGGATCGGCTTCTTCACCGTGCCGGTGGTCGTCTTCGTGATCACCAAGCGGTGGTGCCTGGGCCTCCAGCGGCGGGACAAGGAGAAGGTGCTGCACGGCCGGGAGACCGGCGTCATCAACCGGCTCCAGCACGGCGAGTTCGTCGAGATCCACGCCCCGCTGCCGCCGGGCCGGCTCTTCACCCTCACCGCGCACGACCAGCCCCAGCCCTCCGAGCTGCCGCCCGAGGTGGACGAGAACGGGGTGGCCCGCAAGACCGGGCTGTGGACCCGCACGCGGGTGAAGCTCTCCCGCGGCTTCTACGGCAAGGGCAGCCAGATCGCCAAGCCCACCGTCGAGGAGCACGAGGAGATCAGCAGCGGCCACGGCCACCACTGATTCCCGGGCACGACAAGGGCC
>NZ_JBSHAP010000091.1:32298-38616 GCF_053611565.1 Kitasatospora sp. NPDC054795 | reverse complement strand
GTTCTGTACCCCCCCACCCCCCCCCGGCCACGGGGGGGCCCCCCCGGCCCCCGGGGCGGGCCCCCGCACGTCTTCGCCCCGGCCGGCGTGCGCGGGGCGGGCCGGCCGGGCGGTGGCCGGGCGCGCGGGCCGCCGGGGCGTGTCCTAAGGTCAGGGGCATGCACGGTCGCGACGCCCACAGTGAGGAACCGGTCCGGGTGACCGCCTGGGTCCGGGGGAAGGTCCAGCAGGTCGGCTTCCGCTGGTGGACCAGGGCCCGGGCGCTGGAGATCGGCCTGACCGGCTACGCCGGCAACCTCGGCGACGGCCGGGTGCAGGTGGTGGCCGAGGGACTCGCGGCCGACTGCGAGCTGCTGCTGGCCCGGCTGCGCGGCCCGGGGACCCCGGGGAACGTCAGCGGGGTCACCGAGATCTGGACGGCCGTCGGCCCCGGTTACGAGGGTTTCGAGATCCGCTGAACCGCCCCGGGCCGGAGCTCCGGCGAACCGGGGTGCGGCGTTCCGGGAAAAGATCCGGAACCGGCGGTGTCACGAGGTTGCCATCCGGGCAGACTCGTGGTTGACTCCGCATCGAACGATGATCCACGAGCACGTGGTGGACCCCTCCCGAGACCCCCCAGGCGTGACGACACCGCCGGGCAGGTGACAGGGGCGCGGTAGCGTGCGGTGATCGTGTTGACCCTTTCCGTCTTTGGTGAGACGCTGGAAGCCCGCGCACACGACCGCGTTCTCCCGGCAGGCGCATGCCCCCGTGAGCCCAGCTCACGGTGGTTGTGCCGTAGTGCCCAGCCAGCACTTCCGGTGACGCGCCGCGCGTGCGTCCCCCTTCCCCCTAGACCTGGACCGTTCCGGTTCGGTCACTCAGCGTGGAGGACCATTCATCATGGCAAAGGCGCTTCTCGGGTACGTCGGCGGCCCCGACCCGCGAATGCTCTCCGAGATGCGACGGCTTCAGCAGCGCGTCCAGGACCTTGAAGCCGAGCTCCTTCGGATGCAGGCTGAGAACGACGCTCTGACCGCTGTCGCTGACGAGCACTCGCTGCTCAACAGCATCGATCTGGATCAGCGGGAGCCGGCTCTCACCTGAGTCCCGCCCGGTCCTCGCAGATCGACGCCGCTGTGCACTGAGCCGCCCCGAAAGGGACGCAGCTTGCAAGGGACGCCCGGATGTGGCGTCCCTTCGTCGTGTCCGGCGCCGGATAAAGTCGGTTCCTGTCCTGAGCGATCGAGGAGACCGGCCGCGTGCACCTGAAGAGCCTGACGCTGCGCGGGTTCAAGTCCTTCGCCTCCAGCACCACCCTGCGCTTCGAGCCCGGCATCACCTGCGTCGTCGGCCCGAACGGCTCCGGCAAGTCGAACGTGGTGGACGCGCTGTCCTGGGTGATGGGCGAGCAGGGGGTCAAGTCGCTGCGCGGCGGCAAGATGGAGGACGTCATCTTCGCCGGGACCAGCGGGCGCGCCCCGCTCGGCCGCGCCGAGGTCAGCCTCACCATCGACAACGGCGACGGCGCCCTGCCGATCGACTACGCCGAAGTGACCATCACCCGGACCATGTTCCGCAACGGCGGCAGCGAGTACGCGCTCAACGGCGAGACCTGCCGCCTGCTGGACATCCAGGAACTGCTCTCCGACTCCGGCATCGGCCGCGAGATGCACGTCATCGTCGGGCAGGGGCAGCTGGACTCCGTACTGCACGCCGACCCGATGGGGCGGCGCGCCTTCATCGAGGAGGCGGCCGGCGTCCTCAAGCACCGCAAGCGCAAGGAGAAGGCGCTGCGGAAGCTGGACGCGATGCAGGCCAACCTCAACCGGGTCCAGGACCTGGTCGCCGAACTGCGCCGCCAGCTCGGACCGCTCGGCCGGCAGGCCCGGATCGCCCGCCGGGCCGCCGGCATCCAGGCCGACCTGCGCGACGCCCGGCTGCGGCTGCTCGCCGACGACCTGTGCACGCTTCGCCGGGCCGTCGAGGCCGAGATCGCGGACGAACTGGCGCTGCGCCTGCGCCGCACCACCGTCGAGCAGGAACTGGCCCGCGCGGTACAGCGCGAGAGCGTCCTGGAGGCGCAGGTCCAGCGGCTCGGCCCCGGCCTGGAGACCGCCCGGCAGACCTGGTACCGGCTCTCCGCGCTCGCCGAGCGCACCCGCGGCACCATCGGGCTGGCCGAGGCCCGCGCCCGGCACGCCGCCGCCGGGGACCGGAGCGAGGAGCGGCGCGGGCGCGACCCCGAGGACCTGGAACAGGAGGCCGGGCGGGTCCGCGAGGAAGAGGCCGCGCTGACCGGGGCACTTGAGGAGGCCCGGTACGCGCTGGCCGAGGCGGTCGAGCGCAAGGACGGGCTGGAGCGGGAGCTGGCCGAGGAGGAGCGCCGGCTGCGCGACGCCGCCCGGGCCATCGCCGACCGCCGGGAGGGTCTGGCCCGGCTGCAGGGGCAGGCCGCCGCCGCCCGGTCCAGGGCCGCCGCGGCGCAGGCCGAGATCGGCCGGCTCGCCGAGGCCAGGGACGAGGCGCTGCTGCGCGCCGAGTCCGCCCGGGCCGAGCTGGACGAACTCCGGCAGCAGGTGGACGGCGCGACCGGGGACGACGAGCAGGCCGAGGCCGGGTACCGGCGGGCGCGCGAGCGGCTGGCCGCCGTGGAGGAGGGGCTGGCCGCGGCCCGGGAGACGGCCGGTGCCGCCGAGCGCGAGCGGGCCGCCCTGACCGCGCGGCACGAGGCGCTCTCCCTCGGGCTGCGCCGCAAGGACGGCACCGGCGCGCTGCTCGACGCGGCGGAGCGGCTGGGCGGGGTGCTCGGCCCGGCGGCCGCGCTGCTGCGGATCGAGGCGGGGTACGAGGTGCCGCTGGCCGCGGCGCTCGGCGCGGCGGCCGACGCGGTGGCCGTCGACTCGCCGTCCGCCGCCGCCGGGGCGCTGCGGCTGCTGCGGGCCGAGGACGCCGGCCGGGCCGCGCTGCTGATCGCCGGCGCCGCCGAGGTGGCGCAGGCGGCGGAGGAGTTGCCGGACGGAGCCCGCTGGGCGGCCGAACTGGTGGACGGCCCCGAGGAGTTGCTCGGCGCGGTCCGGCGGCTGCTGGCCGGGGTGGCGGTGGTCGAGGACCTGGACCAGGCGCTGCGGCTGACCGCCGCGCAGGCCGGAGTCTGCGCCGTCACCGCGGACGGGGACCGACTCGGCGCCGGCTTCGCCCAGGGCGGGTCCGGCGGTGCGCCGAGCCTGCTGGAGACCCGGGCGGCGGTGGACGAGGCGGCCCGGGCGATCGGGGAACTCACCGACCGCTGCGCCGAGTCGGCCGAGCGGCTGGCCGAACTCGCCGCACAGCGGCGGGAGTCGGCCGCCGAGGTGGAGCAACTGGCCGAGCGGCGGCGGCAGGCGGAGAAGGAACGGGCCCAGGTCGCCGGGGCACTCGGCCGGCTCGGCGGGCAGGCCCGCGCCGCCGCCGGGGAGGCCGAGCGGCTGTCGGCCGCCGCCGCGCGGGCCGAGCAGGGGCTGACCGAACTGCTCGACGGCGCCGAGGAACTGGCGCAGCGCCTGGCCGCCGCCGAGGAGTCGGCCCGGGCAGGGCAGGACGAGCCGGACATCGCCGAACAGCAGCGCCTGGCCGGGGCGGCGAGCGCCGCCCGGCAGGCCGAGCTGGAGGCCCGGCTCGCGGTGCGCACCCACGAGGAACGGGTCCGCGCCCTGGCCGGCCGGGCCGACCAGCTGGACCGCGCCGCCCGCGCCGAACGCGAGGCGCGCGCCCGGGCCGCCGAGCGCCGCCGGCGCGCCGAGCACGACGCCTCGGTGGCGAACGCCGTCGCGGCGGGCGCCCGGCAGCTGCTGGCCTGCCTGGAGGTGTCGCTGGCCCGGGCGGACGCCGGGCGGGTGGCCGTCGAACAGGCGCGCGCCGAGCGCGAGCACGAGCTGCGCGAGCACCGCGAGCACGGCCGCGGGCTCAAGGAGGAGCTGGACAAGCTGGTCGACGCCGGGCACCGGGACGAGGTGCTGCGGGCCGAGAAGCGGCTGCGGATCGAGCAGCTGGAGGCCCGCGCGCTGGAGGAGTTCGGCATCGACGGCGGCGAACTGCTCGCCTCGTACGGGCCCGACCAGCCCGTTCCGCCCTCGCCCGCGGCGCCGGCCGCCGATGTCGCCGCCGGTGTCGCCGCGGAGGACGGGAACGAGCCGGGGGAGCCGTACCCGTACGTCCGGGCCGAGCAGGAGAAGCGGCTGCGGGCGGCCGAGAAGGCCTACCTCCAGCTCGGCAAGGTCAACCCGCTGGCGCTGGAGGAGTTCACCGCGCTGGAGGAGCGGCACCGGTTCCTCGGCGAGCAGCTGGACGACCTCAAGCGCAGCCGGCGCGACCTGCTGGACATCGTCCGGGACGTGGACCAGCGGGTCGAGCAGCTGTTCACTTCGGCCTACCACGACACCGCCGCCCAGTTCGAGGGCGTCTTCGCCCGGCTCTTCCCCGGCGGGGAGGGCCGGCTGGTGCTGAGCGACCCGGACAACATGCTCACCACCGGGGTCGAGGTGGAGGCCCGCCCGCCGGGAAAGAAGGTCAAGCGGCTGTCGCTGCTGTCCGGCGGCGAGCGCTCGCTGACCGCGGTGGCGCTGCTGGTGGCGATCTTCAAGGCCCGGCCCAGCCCGTTCTACGTGATGGACGAGGTGGAGGCGGCGCTGGACGAGACCAACCTGCGCCGGCTGATCGGGATCATGGAGGAGCTGCGCGAGAGCTCCCAGCTGATCGTGATCACCCACCAGAAGCTCACCATGGAGTCGGCCGACGCCCTCTACGGCGTGACCATGAAGGGCGACGGCATCTCGCAGGTGATCAGCCAGCGGCTGCGCGAGGAGCACCGGGAGCGTCGGCCGCGAGCCGGACGAACCGCGTCGGTGTAGGGCGGCTGCGGTCCATCCGGGCTCCGGTCGCGGATACTGGAGCAGTTATGGAATACGTGATCCTTGCCGTAGTCATCGCCGTGGTCGCCGTCGGCGCGATCGCCGGCCTCGTCGTTTCCGGCAGACGACGCCAGCAGCTGCCCCCGAAGTCGCAGGCGCCGGTCATCACGGCGCCGAAGCCGACCCCGCAGGAGCCCCAGGTCGGCGAGGAGTCCGCGCCGCCGACCGAGGCGCCCCGCCGCACCATCGAGGAGGTGGAACTCCCGGCGGAGGCCGGTACGCCGGAGGCCGTCGAGGTCGTCGAGGCCCCCGAGGTCGTGCCCGCCGAGGCCGAGGCGGCGCCCGCCGTCGAGGTTCCCGAGCCCACCGCCGGCCGGCTGGTCCGGCTGCGCTCGCGGCTGTCCCGCTCGCAGAACTCGCTCGGCAAGGGACTGCTCTCGCTGCTCTCCCGGGAGCACCTGGACGAGGACACCTGGGAGGAGATCGAGGACACGCTGCTCACCGCCGACGTCGGCGTCGCCCCCACCCAGGAGCTGGTCGAGCGGCTGCGCACCCGGGTGAAGGTGCTCGGCACCCGTACCCCCGACGAGCTGCGCGCGCTGCTGCGCGAGGAGCTGGTCGAGCTGGTCGGCAAGGACGCCGACCGCACCGTCCGCTCGACCAGACACGAGGAGGGCCCCGCGGTGGTCCTGGTGGTCGGCGTCAACGGCGTCGGCAAGACCACCACCACCGGCAAGCTGGCCCGCGTCCTGGTCGCCGACGGCCGCACCGTGGTGCTCGGAGCCGCCGACACCTTCCGTGCCGCCGCCGCCGACCAGCTCCAGACCTGGGGCGAGCGGGTCGGGGCGCGCACCGTGCGCGGCCCGGAGGGCGGGGACCCGGCCTCGATCGCCTTCGACGCGGTCAAGGAGGGCATCGCCGAGGGCGTGGACACCGTGCTGATCGACACCGCCGGCCGGCTGCACACCAAGACCGGCCTGATGGACGAGCTGGGCAAGGTCAAGCGGGTCGTCGAGAAGCACGGCCCGGTGGACGAGGTGCTGCTGGTGCTGGACGCCACCACCGGCCAGAACGGCCTGATCCAGGCCCGGGTGTTCGCCGAGGTGGTCGACATCACCGGCATCGTGCTGACCAAGCTGGACGGCACGGCCAAGGGCGGCATCGTGGTCGCCGTCCAGCGCGAGCTGGGCGTGCCGGTCAAGCTGATCGGCCTGGGCGAGGGCGCGGACGACCTGGCTCCGTTCGAGCCGGGGGCGTTCGTGGACGCGCTGATCGGCGACTGACGCCCCGCCCGCGCCGGAAAGGCGCCACGGGCGTACGAAAAGCGCGGGAAGGGCCCGCTCCCCTCTCGGGGGCGGGCCCTTCCGCGTGCCCGGAGCCGGGCGGGGGGGGCGGGGCCGGCGCGGGGGCCCCGCCCCGGGGGGCCCGCGGCCGGGATCGTGGTGCTGAT
>NZ_JBSHAP010000091.1:0-32288 GCF_053611565.1 Kitasatospora sp. NPDC054795 | reverse complement strand
TTCCGGCGCGGTGGCCCCGGCGCGGTGGCCGCTCGGACGGCTGCCCGGGGAGCGGGCCCCGGCGCGGCGGCCCGGCGGGGCCCGGTCGGGTCAGGAGGCCATCCAGGCCGGCTCGGCGGTGCGCTCGCGGCTGCGGTGGCAGGCGTAGGCGAGGGTGCCGAGCAGCAGCCGGGCCTCGGGGGGGCAGCCCGCGTTGTCGCGGGTGGGGCGGCGCAGCCAGCGGACCGGGCCGAGGGAGCCGAGGACGGTGGGCGGGGCGGCGACGTAGTCGCCCTCGCCGTGGCAGACCAGGTCGAGCGCGGCGTCGTCCCAGCCCATCCGGTACAGCAGGTCGGGCAGGCGCCGGGCGGTGCCGGCGGCGACCAGGAACTGGAGCCGGCCGGTGGGGACGGCGAGCACCGGGCCCACCTGGGTGCCCATCCGCTCCAGCCGGACCAGCGCCTGGAGCCCGGCCTGCTCGGGGACGTCCAGGACGTCGAAGGCGCGGCCGGTGGGGAACAGCACCGAGCCCTCGGCGCGGGCGCCGCGGGCCCGGCCACCGCGGCCGGGCGCGGAGTGCCGGCCGGGCGCGGCGCAGCAGGGGGAGCCGCAGGGACAGCGGGTCGGGGCGGTGGCGCCGGTGACCGGGGCACCGGTGACCGGGTCGCCGGTGGCGACCGCCCAGCCCCAGCGGCCGGTGTACTCCGCGGCGGCCTGGGACGCGGTGACCTTGGTGCGGCGGCGCGCGCCCAGCGGTGCCAGCCGCAGGTGCCCCAGTCGAAGTTCGCCGAACAGGTTGTCCATGCCTCCCCCAACAGGTTGTCGTTGCCGATGGTTACGGGACGGTGACTGTGTGTCGATTGTCGGCCGTGTGGTGCGTAGTGCAGTGGCGGCGCGCAGCGCATGGTGTGCGCCTGTTCCACCGGTGCGCCTCGGGCGCCGCCTTGTGGGGGCGGCGCCGATGCCGGATCGTCGTGTGCGTGGGGCTGTCGCCGTCCCGAGTGGACGGTGAACTCGCCTGTGGCTGCGGTGGGTTGCGAGGTCCGCCGGGTCCTCCGGGATGCGCCGGGGGACTTGGCGGCCCGCATATGCCGAGCCGTCGGGACTCCCCAAGTGAAGCGTGTGCCCCCGGGCTTCGGTTCACTCCTGGGGGTGGCGAAAGGTGGCGTTTCGCCAGGGCCGCTCCCGCGGGCCCCTCGCGGGGCATTACGTTCAGCACGCGGATGTCGTCGAGGAGTCTGTCCCGGGCCGTCGAGGAGCGGGAGTTGGGGATCTGACGGATCGTCCGCAACGATGGCACACCAGTGCGAGGGCGCTGCGGTACGGCGCCGCCGCGGCACGGCAGCACCTCAGGCACGGCACGTCTGGCAAGAGCCCGCAACCGTCGGGCGGTCACGATCGGGGGCCCCGGTAGGGGCCGGGCGGGATGGGGACGTTACCCATGGCAGAGAAGCAACCGAATGAGAAGCTGACCACGTGGTTCGCCCGCAGCGGCTGGTCCAAGGGCGAGTTGGCCCGTCAGGTCAACCGCCGGGCCCGGCAGATCGGCGCCCACCACGTGTCCACCGACACCTCGCGGGTGCGCCGCTGGCTCGACGGCGAACAGCCCCGCGAGCCGATTCCCAAGATCATGTCGGAACTCTTCTCCGAGCGGTTCGGCTCGGTGGTCTCGATCGAGGATCTCGGCCTGCGCGCCGCGATCCCGGTCTCGACCGTGGGCGGCGGCGTCGACCTGCCGTGGAGCGGCCCGCAGACCGTCCAGCTGATCAGCGACTACTCCCGCAGCGACCTCATGCTCAACCGCCGGGGCTTCCTCGGCACCTCGCTGGCGCTCACCGCGGGCGCCGCGCTGATCGAGCCGATGCAGCGCTGGCTCACCCCCGGCCCGACCGGCGTCCCCACCCCGATCCTCACCGCGGCCAACGGCGGCGAGGCGTTCACCGGCCGGCTCTCCGAGCCCGAGCTCGAACTGCTGGAGCAGACCACGGTCATGTTCCGGCAGTGGGACGCGCAGAACGGCGGCGGGCTGCGCCGCAAGGCCGTCGTCGGCCAACTGCACGAGGTCACCGACCTGCTCCAGGAGACGTACAGCGAGGACACCACCAGGCGGCTGTTCCGGCTCACCGCCGAACTCGCCCACCTGGCCGGGTGGATGTCGTACGACGTCGGGATGCACCCGAGCGCGCAGAAGTACTACGTGCTCGCCCTGCACGCGGCCAAGGAAGCGGGCGACCGCCCGTTCGGCGCGCTGATCCTCACCGACATGAGCCGCCAGATGATCCACCTCAACCGGGGCGAGGACGCCCTGGAACTCATCCACCTGGCCCAGTACGGCAGCCGCGACACCGCCACCCCGCGCCAGCAGTCCCTGCTGTACGCGATGGAGGCGCGCGCCTACGCCACCATCGGCGAGGTCAACCGCTGCGCCCGGGCGGTCCGGCTGGCCGAGGACACCTTCACCGACATCCGGGACGGGGACCAGGAGCCGGACTGGCTGAAGTTCTTCTCGCCGGCCGAGCTGAACGCCGAGAACGCGCACTCCTTCCGCGACCTCGCGTACCACTCGGACAACGCGCAGCTCTACGCCTCGATGTCCGCGCCGGTGATGGAGCGCGCGGTCGACCTGTTCCGCCAGGACGCCGACCACGTGCGCTCGTACGCCTTCAACCTGATCGGCATGGCCAGCGTCCACCTGCTGCAGCGGGAGGCCGAGCAGGCCGCGGTGATGGCCGAGCAGGCGGTGGACATCGCCACCAAGGTGCGCTCGGAGCGGCTGAACTCCCGGGTGCGCAAGACCACGGAGGCCGCGGCGGCCCGCTTCAAGGGCGTGGACGCGGTGAGCCGGCTCAAGGAGCGGGTGGTCCAGGACATCCCGGAGTTCGTCTCGGTGGTCTGACCGGTCGGTGATCCGCCGGTCGGTGATCCGCCGGTCGGTGGTCCGACCGGCCCCGCCGAGGGCCTTCCGAGAGGTGCTCCACCGACCGTGGCGGCCGCCGCCGTCACGGTCGGTGGTCTGTCCGGCGCCCGGTGGCACGGCACGGCGCGCGGCCGGACTCCGGGGGTGCGGGGCCGCGGTTCACGCAGCCGTAACCCCTGCGTCGCACACGTCACGGCGGTGAAACAACCGGTCGCACTGGCCGAAACCAGCCTTCGGCACGCTCCTCCTCAACGCCGACACCCCGGGTGGCACCACGGGACGGGTCCCCGGGCGCGGGTCGGCCTGGACGCAGAGGAGACGCCGATGCCGGACGGCTTCAGCGCGGGCGACACCGCCTTCGTGCTCATCAGTGCGGCCCTGGTCATGCTGATGACCCCTGGGCTGGCCTTCTTCTACGGGGGCATGGTCAGGGCCAAGAGCACGCTGAACATGCTGGCGATGAGCTTCCTCTCGCTCGGCATCGTCAGCGTGCTGTGGGTCCTGTACGGCTACTCGCTCAGCTTCGGGTCCGACTCCTTCGCCGGGCTGATCGGCAACCTGGACCACCTCGGGATGCGCGGCCTCGGCCTCAACGAGCTGACCGGCTCCATCCCGGTCACCGCCTTCGCCCTCTTCCAGCTGATGTTCGCGGTCATCACCCCGGCGCTGATCAGCGGCGCCGTCGCGGACCGGGCGAGATTCGCGGCCTGGGGCCTGTTCATCGCGCTCTGGGTGACCATCGTCTACTTCCCGGTGGCGCACTGGGTCTTCTTCTTCGACGGCGGCCACGGCGGCTGGCTGGGCGACCGCAACGGCGTGATCGACTTCGCCGGCGGGACGGCCGTGCACATCAACGCGGGCGTCGCCGGCCTCGCGCTCTGCCTGGTGCTGGGCAAGCGGATCGGCTTCAAGAAGGACCCGATGCGCCCGCACAGCCTGCCGCTGGTGATGCTCGGCTCCGGGCTGCTCTGGTTCGGCTGGTTCGGCTTCAACGCGGGCTCGGCGCTCGCGGCCAACGGCGTCGCCGCGATGGCGATGGTCAACACCCAGGTCGCCACCGGCGCGGCGCTGGTCGGCTGGCTGGTCTACGAGAGGTTCAAGCACGGCGCCTTCACCACGCTGGGTGCCGCCTCCGGCGCGGTGGCCGGGCTGGTCGCGATCACCCCGGCCTGCGGGTCGGTGAGCCCGCTCGGCGCGGTGGCGATCGGGCTGGTGGCGGGTGCGGTCTGCTGTGCCGCGGTCTCGCTCAAGTACCGCTGGGGCTTCGACGACTCGCTCGACGTGGTGGGCGTGCACGCGGTCGGCGGGGCGATCGGTTCGCTGCTGGTCGGCCTGTTCGCCACCGGCGGGGTCGGCCAGGGCGTCAAGGGCCTGTTCTACGGGGGCGGGATCGGGCAGCTGGGCAAGCAGGCGATGGGCGTGGCGGTGGTCGCGGCGTACTCCTTCGTGCTGTCCTGGCTGCTGGCCAAGGCGGTCGACCGGCTGGTCGGCTTCCGGGTCGCCGGGGAGGTCGAGGTGGCCGGCATCGACCAGGCCGAACACGCCGAGTCCGCCTACGATTTCAGCGCCGTGGGGGCGGGCCTGGCCCGGGCCCTGCCGGGCCTGGCCGTCGCTGCCGCGAAGCCCGCCGCCGAGCGGTCCGTTGCCGCGGAGCCCGTCGCCGAGCGGTCCGCCGCCGCGGCTCCTGCAGAGAAGCCCGCCGAGAAGAAGACCGAGGTCGACGCCCGATGAAGCTCATCACCGCCGTGATCAAGCCGTACCGACTGGACGAGGTGAAGGCCGCCCTCCAGGCCTTCGGGGTGCACGGCCTGACCGTCACCGAGGCCAGCGGCTACGGCCGCCAGCGCGGCCACACCGAGGTGTACCGGGGGGCCGAGTACACCGTGGACCTGGTGCCGAAGGTCAGGATCGAGATCCTGGTCGAGGACGAGGACGCCGAGGACCTGATCGACGTCCTGGTGAAGGCCGCCCGGACCGGGAAGATCGGCGACGGCAAGGTGTGGAGCATCCCGGTCGACACCGCCGTAAGGGTCCGGACCGGCGAGCGCGGCCCGGACGCCCTGTAGCCCCGCGCGGGACGGCGGACCTGCCACCCCCGGGTGCGCGGGTCCGCCCGACGGCGCAACGGCGTCCTCCGGCCGGCCGAACGGCCCGCCCGGCGGGTCGGGGCGGCGGCACGGCGGTCCGCACGCCCCGGCGGCCCGCGCAACACGACGGTTCGCACGGCACAGCGGTTCACCAGCACGACGGCTCAGCAGCACGACGGACGGGACCACGCGCATGACCTCCGAGACCAGCCCCTCCGAGCCCTCCGGCGCCGTCGCCCCGGGCGACCCCTGCGACCCCCGCGACCCCGCCGACCCCTTCGACCTCGCGGGCAGGGCCGCCGCCCGGGCCGCGCTGCTGGCCGGCCCCGGCCCTGGCGGCCGCCCCCGCCGCCGGGCGCTCGCCCGGCTCGCCGACGACTGGCTGGCCGGCCTGCTCGCGGCCGCCGGCGCCCCGCCCCGCGTCGCCCTGGTCGCGGTCGGCGGGTACGGGCGGGGCGAGCTGTCCCCGCGCAGCGACCTGGACGTCCTGCTGCTGCACGACGGCCCGATCCCCCGGGAGCTGCCCGAGCGGATCTGGTACCCGGTCTGGGACTCGGGAGCCAAACTCGACCACGCCGTGCGTACCGTCGCCCAGGCCCGCTCGGTCGCCGCCGCCGACCTCAAGGTCCAGCTCGGCCTGCTGGACGCCCGTCACCTCGCCGGGGACCGGGCGCTCACCGACGCCCTGCGCGCCGCGGTGCTCACCGACTGGCGCGCGAGCGCCCCCGCGCGCCTGCCGGAGCTGCGAGAGCTGGGCCGCGAGCGGGCCGAACGGCACGGTGAGCTGTCCTTCCTCCTGGAGCCCGACCTCAAGGAGGCCCGCGGCGGCCTGCGCGACGTCGTGGCGCTGGACGCGATCGCCGCCACCTGGCTGGCCGACGCCCCCCGGGACGGCCTGGACGCCGCCGCACAGCGGCTGGCCGACGTGCGCGACTCCCTGCACCTGGTCACCGGCCGGGCCACCGAACGGCTCAGCCTCCAGGACCAGGACCAGGTCGCCGAGCGGCTCGGCGTGCTGGACGCCGACACCCTGCTGCGCCAGGTCTACGAGGCCGCCCGCACCATCGCGTACGCCGGCGACGTCACCTGGCGGGCGGTGGACCGGGTGCTCGCGGCCCGCGCCGGCCGGGGCCGGCGGTCGCGCCGGACGGGCATCCCGTTCGTCGGCTCCGGACGCGGCACCGGAGCGGCGGCCCGGGGCGCGGTCGAGCGGCGGCCGCTCGCCGAGGGCGTGGTCGAGCAGGACGGCGAGGCGGTGCTCGCCCGGGGCGCCCGTCCCGCCGCCGACCCGGTGCTGCCGCTGCGCGCCGCGGCCGCCGCCGCGCAGAACGGGCTGACCGTCTCGGACGCCACGGTGCGCAGGCTGGCCGCCGAGTGCCGCCCGCTGCCGGTGCCCTGGCCGGACGAGGCGCGCGAGCAGCTGGTCACCCTGCTGGGCGCGGGGGAGGCGGCCGTCCCGGTGTGGGAGGCGCTGGAGGCGCAGGGGCTGGTCCGCCGGCTGCTGCCGGACTGGGAGCGGGTGCGCTGCCGTCCGCAGCGCAACGCGGTGCACCGCTGGACGGTGGACCGGCATCTGGTGGAGACCGCGGTGCGGGCCGCCGCGATGACCCGCCGGGTGGCCCGGCCGGACCTGCTGCTGGTCGCCGCGCTGCTGCACGACATCGGCAAGGGCTGGCCGGGGGACCACAGCGCGGCCGGCGAGGTGATCGTCCGCGACCTCGGCGCCCGGATGGGCTTCGGCCCCGAGGACACCGAGACCCTGGCGGTACTGGTCCGCCACCACCTGACCCTGGTGGACACCGCGACCCGGCGCGATCCGGACGACCCGGCCACCGTCGAGGCGATCACCAAGGCGGTCACCACCCTGCCGGAGCTGGAGCTGCTGCACGCGCTCACCGAGGCGGACGCGCTGGCCACCGGGCCGGCCGCGTGGAGCGGCTGGCGGGCTTCCCTGGTGGACGGGCTGGTGGCCCGGGTGGCGGACCGGCTGGCCGGGGCGGGAGTCCCGCCGGTCGAGGCGGCGCCGACCGCCGAGCAGGAGCGGCTGGCGGTCGAGGCCGCCCGGACCGGGCAGCCGGCGCTGTCGCTGCGGGCCCGGTCGGAGGGGGCGGAGCCGGGCGCCGAGCCGATGGGCGTCGAGCTGAACCTGGCGGTCCCGGACCGTCCCGGACTGCTCGGCACCGCCGCCGGGGTGCTCGCGCTGCACCGGCTGGCCGTCCGTTCGGCCGGGCTGCGCGAGCTGGACCCGGTGGGCGCCGGGCCGGTGCTGGTGCTGTCCTGGCGGGTGGCGGCCGAGTACGGAGAGCTGCCGGAGGCGGCCCGGCTGCGGGCCGACCTGCGCCGGGCACTGGACGGCTCGCTGGACGTCGCCCGCCGCCTCGCCGAGCGGGACGCCGCCGCCCCGCGCCGCCGGGGCATCCCCACCCCGCCGCCGCTGGTCGCGGTGGCGCCGGCGGTGGCCTCGGCGACCGCGACCGTGCTGGAGGTCCGCGCCCACGACGCCCCCGGGCTGCTGCACCGGATCGGCCGGGCGCTGGACGCGGCGGGCGTGCGGGTGCGCACCGCGCACGTGTCCACGCTGGGCGCGGAGGCCGTCGACTCGTTCTACCTGACCGACGAGGCGGGGCGGCCGCTGACCGCCGGGCGGGCCGGCGAGGTGGCGGCGGCGGTCCGGGCCGCGCTGGGCTGAGCGCCGGGCCCGGTCCGGGCCGGTCGGGCCGGTCGGGGCCGGGCCGACCGGGCTCGCGGAAGGACGCGGGCAGGGGTGCGGCCACGGGTACGGGCAGGAGTTCCGACCGGGGGTGGAGACCTCACCCGGGGCGGCCGGATACCCTGGGGGGCGACGACCGTACTGATACCGATGCCGCAGAGGACCCGCGACGACGTGTTCGACACCCTTTCCGATCGCCTCGCAGCGACGTTCAAGAACCTCCGGGGCAAGGGCCGCCTGAGCGAGGCGGACATCGACGCCACCGCCCGCGAGATCCGCATCGCGCTGCTGGAGGCGGACGTCGCGCTGCCGGTCGTCCGGGCCTTCATCAAGCAGGTCAAGGAGCGGGCCCTCGGTGCCGAGGTCTCCGGCGCGCTGAACCCGGCGCAGCAGATCATCAAGATCGTCAACGAGGAGCTCATCGCGATCCTCGGTGGCGAGACCCGCCGGGTGCGGTTCGCCAAGAGCGGCCCGACGGTGATCATGCTGGCCGGTCTCCAGGGCGCCGGTAAGACCACCCTCGCGGGCAAGCTCGGCCACTGGCTGAAGACGCAGAAGCACACCCCGCTGCTGGTCGCCTGCGACCTCCAGCGCCCCAACGCGGTCAACCAGCTCCAGGTGGTCGCCGAGCGCGCCGGCGTGGCCTTCTACGGCCCGCAGCCGGGCAACGGCGTCGGCGACCCGGTGCAGGTGGCCAAGGACTCGATCGAGTACGCCAAGCAGAAGCAGTACGACGTCGTCGTCGTCGACACCGCCGGCCGCCTGGGCATCGACGCCGAGCTGATGCAGCAGGCCGCCGACATCCGTGCCGCGGTGAACCCGGACGAGGTCCTGTTCGTCGTCGACGCGATGATCGGCCAGGACGCGGTCACCACCGCCCAGGCCTTCCTCGACGGCGTCGACTTCACCGGTGTGGTGCTCTCCAAGCTCGACGGCGACGCCCGCGGCGGTGCCGCCCTGTCGGTCGCGCACGTCACCGGCCGGCAGATCATGTTCGCCTCCAACGGCGAGAAGGTCGACGACTTCGACGCCTTCCACCCGGACCGGATGGCCTCGCGCATCCTCGGCATGGGTGACGTCCTCTCGCTGATCGAGAAGGCCGAGCAGACCTTCTCGCAGGCCGAGGCGGAGAAGATCGCCGCCAAGCTGCGCGGCGGCCCGAAGCAGTTCACCCTGGACGACTTCCTGTCCCAGCTGGAGCAGGTCCAGAAGATGGGCTCGATCTCCAAGCTGCTCGGCATGCTGCCCGGCATGGGCCAGATCCGGGACCAGATCAACAACATCGACGACAAGGACGTCAACCGGGTCGGCG
Source organism: Kitasatospora sp. NPDC054795 (assembly GCF_053611565.1). Taxonomy (NCBI): domain Bacteria; kingdom Bacillati; phylum Actinomycetota; class Actinomycetes; order Kitasatosporales; family Streptomycetaceae; genus Kitasatospora; species Kitasatospora sp. NPDC054795. The sequence goes on along the minus strand of NZ_JBSHAP010000091.1, from coordinate 23,283 downwards.
CGATCATCAAGTCGATGACCCCGGCCGAGCGCGCCGAGCCGGAGCTGATCAACGGCTCCCGCCGGGCCCGCATCGCCAAGGGTTCGGGCGTCCAGGTCGGCGAGGTGAAGAACCTGGTCGAGCGGTTCTTCGACGCCCGCAAGATGATGTCCGCGATGGCCTCCGGCAAGGGCATGCCCGGCATGCCGGGGATCCCCGGCATGGGCGGCGGCGGGAAGAAGTCCGCCAAGAAGGCCCCGCAGGCCAAGGGCAAGCGCAAGAGCGGCAACCCGCTGAAGCGGGCGCAGGACGAGGCCGCGGCCGCCGAGCGCCGCGCGCTCGGCCCGGGTGCCGGCCAGGGTCCGGCGGACGGCGGTGCGTTCGGTCTCGGCGCGGGCAAGGGCCCGGCCGACTTCGAGCTGCCCAAGGAGTTCAAGGACATGCTGTAGTCCTTGGACGTGCCGCCGCCTTTGGTCATCCGTTGATCAACGGCGGTCGGTCCTGATCGATTCTGGTCGGCCCGTCGCCCGGTGTTTCCGGGCGGCGGGCCGATCGCGTGTCCGATGATGGGGGCATGCGAGTGATGATCAGGGCCCCGAGGGCCGACGACACGGCCGCGTACGCCGAGGCGGTCCGGCGGTCCGCCGAGCACATCGGACGGTGGAACCCGGTCGAGCCGGACGGACTGCCCGACCTGCTGAAACGCCAGGGCTCCGGGCTGCGCACCTTCCTGATCCTCGACCGGGAGACCGGCGGACTGGTCGGCAAGGTGAACGTCGCCAACATCGTGATGAGCCGCTTCTGCAACGCCACGCTGGGCTACGACTCCTACCTCCCGTTCAACGGCACCGGCCGGATGACCGAGGGCATGCGGCTGGTCGTGGACCGCTGCTTCGCCCCGCAGTCGGCCGACGGGCTGGGGCTGCACCGGCTGGAGATCAACGTCCAGCCGGACAACGAGCGCTCGGTCGCGATGGCCAAGCGGCTGGGCTTCCGGCACGAGGGCTTCTCCCCGCGGATGCTGTTCCTCCAGGGCGACTGGCGCGACCACGAGCGGTTCGCCCTGACCGCCGAGGAGTGGCCGGGCGCAACGGCATAGCCGCTGGTGGGAGGGGTTGGCGCGGGCGTACGGCGGTCCGGGCGCGGCGTTGCGATTGGCTCGTCCGAGCAGCTGTCCGTATTGTCCGATGGGTGACCGAACCCGTGCCGCCACGTCAGACCCCCGAACAGCCCTGGCGTTCGGAGGGTGCCCCGCCCCCGCCGCCCAAGCGCCGGATGCCCGGCGGCTGGGTGGGCCTCGCCCTCACCGCCCTCGTGGTGTTCCTGATCTCGGACCTGCTGCTGTCCTTCTTCGGCCCCGCCGGCGCCACCACGATTTCGTACACCGAGTTCAACAACCAGCTGAGCAAGGGCAACATCACCAAGATCTACGCCAAGGGCGACGCGATCGAGGGCACCCTCAAGACCGCCCAGCCCAAGCCGGACGGCGGCAAGGGCGACTACACCGAGTTCGACACCCAGCGGCCCTCCTTCGCGGGCGACAACCTCTGGGCCACCCTGCAGCAGCAGGGCGTCGAGGTCACCGCCACCTCGCCCGTCCAGCAGCGCAGCTTCCTCACCAACCTGCTGCTCTCGCTCGCCCCGATGCTGCTGCTGATCTTCATCTGGGTGCTGCTCGCCCGCCGGATGGCCGGCGGACTCGGTGGCGGACCGCTCGGCCGCAAGGCCCCGCCCAAGCCGGTCATGGCCGAGGAGGGCAAGCGCACCACCTTCGCCGACGTGGCCGGCATCGACGAGGTCGAGGCCGAACTCACCGAGGTCGTCGACTACTTGAAGAACCCCGAGCGGTACCGCCGGCTCGGTGCCAAGATGCCGCGCGGCGTGCTGCTGAGCGGCCCGCCCGGAACCGGCAAGACCCTGCTCGCCCGGGCCGTGGCCGGCGAGGCGAACGTGCCGTTCTTCTCCGCCTCCGCCTCCGAGTTCATCGAGATGATCGTCGGCGTCGGCGCCAGCCGGGTCCGCGAGCTGTTCGCCGAGGCCCGCAAGGTCGCCCCCGCGATCATCTTCATCGACGAGATCGACACCATCGGCCGCCAGCGCGGCGCCGGCGGCGGCATGGGCGGGCACGACGAGCGCGAGCAGACCCTCAACCAGATCCTCACCGAGATGGACGGCTTCACCGGCTCCGAGGGCGTCATCGTGATCGCCGCGACCAACCGGGCGGACGTGCTCGACCCGGCGCTGCTGCGCCCCGGCCGCTTCGACCGGCGGATCACCGTCAGCCCGCCCGACCGGGAGGGCCGTGCCGCGATCCTGCGCATCCACAGCCGCAGCGTCCCGCTGGCCGGCGGCACCGACCTCAACCAGCTGGCCAAGGTCACGCCAGGGATGACCGGGGCCGAACTCGCCAACCTGGTCAACGAGGCCGCGCTGCTGGCCGTCAAGCGCGAACAGGACGCCGTCAACGAGCGGGACCTCTCGGACGCCCTGGAGAAGGTCCAGCTCGGGGCGGTGCGGCCGCTGGTGATGCCGCAGGAGGAGCGCGAGCGGACGGCGTACCACGAGAGCGGGCACGCGCTGCTGGGCATGCTCCAGCCCGGAGCGGACCCGGTTCGCAAGATCACCATCGTGCCGCGCGGCCGGGCGCTCGGCGTCACCCTCTCCACCCCGGAGAACGACCGCTACTCGTACACCGAGCCCTACCTGCGCGGCCGGATCATCGGCGCGCTCGGCGGCATGGCGGCCGAGCAGGTGGTCTACGGGGTGATCACCACCGGCGCGGAGAGCGACCTGGAGCAGGTCACCAACATCGCCCGCGGGATGGCCGGGCGCTGGGGGATGAGCGAGCGGGTCGGGCGGCTCACCGCGGTGCCCTCCGACCCGCAGGGTGCGTACGGGCTCTCCGCCGCGCCGACCACCCTGGACGCGGTGGACGAGGAGGCCCGGCGGATCGTCTCCGAGTGCTACGGCGACGCGGTGCGGATCCTGAACGAGCAGCGGCACCGGCTGGACGCGCTGGCGGCGGCGCTGCTGGAGGCGGAGACGCTGGACGAGGAGGCGGCGTACCGGGCGGCGGGGGTCCCGCGGGAGGCGGCCTCAGAGGGCTCGGCGGGCTCGGCGGGCTCGGTGGGGTCTTCCGAAGGGTCTTCCACGGGCTCGGCGGGGTCTCCCGAAGGCTCCGACGGTTCCGATGATTCCGACGGGAAGTCGATCGACCGGGCGTGACGCCCGATGCCGGGGGCGCGCGCCAGAGTGGCGAGCGCCCCCGGTTTTTCGTCTCCCCGCCCCTGTTAGCGCGGCCGCTCGGCGACCAGGTAGCGGAACAGGTTCTCCATCCGCACCGTGCCGTCCGCGCGCAGATGCGGCTGGAGCGCCTCCTCCAGCTCCTTGGCCACCAGCGAGGCGCCGGAGAACTCCTCGGCCGGATCGAACAGACCGGTGGAGAGCAGGCCGCGAACGGCGCTGTCGAGGTCGGCGTACGCGAACGGGCAGCTCACCCGGCCGCTGCCGGCCGGGCGCAGGCCGGCCGGGGCGAGCAGGTCCTCCAGGGCGCCCGGCGCGCTCAGCTCGAACGGGTCCCGCGCGGTGGTCCGGCCCGCCATCCGCCGGGCCACGTCCAGCACCGCGGCGCTCTCGCAGCGCTCCGGCGGGCCCCAGGCGGCCAGCACCACGTGCCCGCCCGGGAGAGTGAGCCGGGCGGCCTCGGCGACCACCGGGCCGGACCCGGCGGCACCGGGCAGCTGCTCGAAAACCGTCACCAGCGAATGGGCCGAGCGGGGGACGGCGGACGCTGTCCGAGCCCCCGCGCACACCCGCAGCCGACGGTCGTGGGCCAGCTCGCGCAGCTCCTCCCGCGGCTCCTGCCCGGCGACCTGGGCACCCCGCCCGGCGGCGAGCAGCAGGGCCAGCCCGGACCGGCAGCCCAGGCCCAGCACACTGCTCGCCGGGCCGACCTCCAGCCGGTCGTAGACCGCCTCGTAGAGCGGCACCAGCATGCGTTCCTGGATCTCCGCCCAGTCGCGCGCCCGCGCGGGGCGGGCGGCCCCGGTCCGCGGGTGGTGCGGGCGTGCGCCCGTCGGTCGTGCGGTCGTGCCGGTCGTCCGAGCTGAAGCCACGGCGGCCTCCCATCCGGTCCTTCGGTGTGCTGCTACGGCTCCCCCAAAGTCCCGCCCCACACCAGCGAACAGCGGGTCGGGCCCGGCGTCCAGAGGGGTGCAGGGTGGTGCGCGCGTGTCGCGGTGGTGCGCCCCCGTCCGGTGATACCGATTCGAAACCGGGGCCCCGGGCCCCGTACCATTCGCCCCATGGCTAAGGCACCCGTTCTCACCCCTCAGGCGGAAGACTTCCCGCGCTGGTACCAGGACCTCATCAACAAGGCCGAGCTGGCCGACAACGGTCCGGTGCGCGGCACCATGGTCATCCGACCGTACGGCTACGGCCTGTGGGAGCGGATGCAGCAGGAGATGGACGCGCGGATCAAGAAGGCCGGCGCGCAGAACGCCTACTTCCCGATGTTCATCCCGCAGTCCTACCTGACCAAGGAAGCCGAGCACGTCGAGGGCTTCGCCCCCGAACTCGCGGTGGTCACCCACGGCGGCGGCAAGCAGCTGGAGGAGCCGGTCGTCGTCCGGCCGACCTCCGAGACGATCATCAACGAGTACTTCTCGAAGTGGGTGCAGAGCCACCGGGACCTGCCCCTGCTGATCAACCAGTGGGCCAACGTGGTCCGCTGGGAGCTGCGCCCGCGCGTCTTCCTGCGCACCACCGAGTTCCTCTGGCAGGAGGGCCACACCGCCCACGCCACCTACGAGGACGCCCGCGCCTACGCGTCGATGATCCACACCCAGGTCTACGGCGACTTCATGACCAACGTGCTCGGCATCGACGTCGTGCTCGGCCGCAAGACCGCCAAGGAGCGCTTCGCCGGCGCCATCAACACCCTCACCCTCGAGGCCATGATGGGCGACGGCAAGGCCCTGCAGATGGGCACCAGCCACGAGCTGGGCCAGAACTTCGCCAAGGCGTTCAACACCACCTACCAGCTGCAGGGCGCCGAGCGCGAGTACGTCTGGCAGACGTCCTGGGGCGTCTCGACCCGCATGGTCGGCGGTCTGATCATGTCCCACGGCGACGACAACGGCCTGCGGGTGCCCCCGCGCCTGGCTGCCGTCCAGGCCGTCGTGCTGGCCATCAAGGGCGACGACGCGGTCATCGCCAAGGTCCGCGAGATCGGCGCCCAGCTGGAGGCCGCCGGCGTCCGGGTCGTGGTCGACGACCGCACCGACACCCCGTTCGGCCGCCGCGCCGTCGACTGGGAGCTCAAGGGCGTTCCGCTGCGCATCGAGGTCGGCCCGCGCGACCTGGAGAACGGCACCGCGATGCTGGCCCGCCGCATCCCGGGCGGCAAGGAGCCGGTCTCCATCGACTCCCTCGTCGCGCTGGTCCCGGGCGTGCTGGAGGAGGACCAGGCGCTGCTGCTGCGCCAGTCCCGCGAGCGCCGCGAGTCCCGCACGGTCGACGTCAAGACCATCGACGAGGCCGTCGAGGCCGCCGCGACCGGCTGGGGCCGGATCTCCTGGGCCGAGCTCGGCGCGGAGGGCGAGGCCAAGCTGGCCGAGCAGGGCGTCACGGTGCGCTGCATCGTCGCGGCCGACGGCTCGGTGCCGGCGGCGGACGACCAGGAGGGCAACATCGCGATCGTCGCCCGGGCGTACTGACGTCCGTCCGGGGCCCGCTTGTCCGTCCGGGGTGCGCTTGTCCCGGGTCCGCGTCCGCTCCGGGGGCGCGCCCGTCCCGGGCGTGCGTCCGTCCCGGGCGCGCGGCCGTCACGGGTGCGCCCCGACGGGTGTTCGGTGTTCGGTGGATGTCCTGTTGATGTCCGCCGGACGTCCGTCGTCCGCTGGTAATGACCGACAGCGGCGACATTTGCCCGGAATGCGGAAGGGTAAGAATCCGGTAACTCCTCCGGTGCGTCACCGCGGTGGACATCCCTACTGGCCGGTCAACTCCCGGTATTAACGGAATAGCGGTACGGTGTACGGCCCGTGGCCCTGTCAATCCGGCAGGCCCACGGGCCGTACGTCCTGGGTGGCGACAGCCCGCTCCCCGGACGGAAATTCAGCAGGCCCGCCGACCTCGCGACGGGCCGAAACCGGCAGGGGGTTGGTCTTGCGTCAGATCCGGAACGCGCAATTCGCGCGCGGCCTTGCATTCCTGGGAGTTCCCTGTGAATTCCCCGGGAACGAGAACATGCGGAACATCGGCTCGCACTCCATCGTTGGTCTAGCGTGAGCACGACACAGCCCCTCGTTCTCGCGGCCGAACTGGCCGCCGCCTGGAGTGACATCCAGGCCTACCACCAGGACCTCCCCGACCTCGCCTCGCCCGAGGCGTTGATCGGAGAGTCCTCCTCGGCCTGCGGGACACGGCTCGGTTTCGAGCGACTCCTGCACGAGGCCGCCCACGGTCTGGCCGCGGCCCGGGACATCCGGGACACCTCGCGGGCCGGCCGCTACCACAACCGGCGCTTCCTGATGCTCGCTTCCGAGCTGGGCCTGGCGCACCCGGTCGAGCCGCACGCGAGCAGCGGCTTCTCCCAGGTGACCATGCTCAAGGAGACGCAGGAGCGGTACACCGAGACCATCGAGCGCCTGGACCGTGCCCTCGGGGCGCACCAGGAGGCGGTGGCCGGCGACGGCGCGACGCGCGCCTTCCGCGGCCCGGCGGCCCGGCACGGCTCCTCCGGGGGCGGCGTGCGGGTCAAGGCGGTCTGCGGCTGCGGGCGCAACGTCCGGGTCGTTCCGTCGGTGCTCGCGCAGGCGTCCATCGTCTGCGGCGCGTGCCAGCAGCCGTTCAAGATCGCTTAGTCGTTCGACGTCCCGGCGGGCTGCTGTGCGGGCAGCGGTCCGGCCGGAATGAGCGGCACTGAGCGACACTGGGCGGCCCTGGGCGGCCCTGAGCAGGCAGAGTGAGCGGTACCGAGTGAGCGGTACAGCAGGACAGCGGTGACGTCTTCGGGTTGGACCGGGAGCGGGGGCTCCCGGTCGAGCCCTGACCGGGTGCCCGGTCCCGCGTGCAGGCGGTTCTCGCCGATGTGGCAGAATGGACAGCTGAGTACTCGGCAGCCGAGCAGGACCCCTCTCTCCTACGGCTGGCGTGTCCCTTGAACGGTCCGCCGCGCAACCCCACGCGATGGCGAGCCCGCTCACCCACGTCAACACCAGGAGAATCCACTCCCGTGGCAGTCAAGATCAAGCTCAAGCGTCTCGGCAAGATTCGCTCCCCGCACTACCGCATCGTCGTCGCCGACGCCCGCACCAAGCGTGACGGCCGCGCGATCGAGGAGATCGGCATCTACCAGCCGACCTACAACCCCTCGAAGATCGAGGTCGACAGCGACCGCGCCCAGTACTGGCTGTCCGTCGGCGCCCAGCCGACCGAGCCGGTGCTCGCCATCCTGAAGCTGACCGGCGACTGGCAGAAGTTCAAGGGCCTGCCGGCCCCGGCGCCGCTGAAGGTCGCCGAGCCGAAGGTCGAGGACTTCTCGCACCTGTTCGCGAAGGCCGTTGCCGGCTTCGAGGACGCCACCACCGGTGTTGCCATCACCCCGAAGGCCAAGAAGTCGGACAAGGCCGAGGCCGAGGCCGACGCCGCCGCCGAGGCCTGATCGTGATCGAGGACGCCCTCGACCACCTGGTGAAGGGCATCGTCGAGCACCCCGACGAGGTGCAGGTGCGTTCGCGCAACCTGCGTCGGGGTAACACCATCGAGGTGCGAGTGCACCCCGATGACCTCGGCAAGGTGATCGGCCGGGGCGGCCGTACGGCGCGCGCGCTGCGCACCGTGGTCGGCGCCCTCGGCGGTCGCAACGTCCGGGTCGACCTGGTCGACGTGGACAACATTCGCTGACGCTGCTGCTCGTTCAGCCGTCAGGGCTTGTGAGGCCGACCGGGACGCATGTCGTCCCGGTCGGCCTTTTCGCATTTCCCTCCGCATTCCCTCGCATCATCGCTTCGCAGCCCGTCGCCGTCGCTTTTCGTTTCGGCTCAGGAACTCCAGGAGAACGATCACCGTGCAGCTCGTCGTCGGCAGGATCGGCCGTGCCCACGGCATCAGGGGGGACGTCAGTGTCGAGGTCCGCACCGACGAGCCGGAACTCCGGCTCGGCCCCGGTGCCGTCGTGCTCACCGACCCCGCGTCGGTCGGGCCGCTGACCGTCGAGTCGGGCCGGGTGCACAGCGGCCGGCTGCTGCTGCGCTTCGCCGGCGTCAAGGACCGCAACGCGGCCGAGGCCCTCCGCGGCACCGTGCTCATCTCCGAGGTCGACCCGGAGGAGAGCCCCGAGGACCCGGAGGAGTACTACGACCACCAGCTGATCGGCCTGGACGTGGTGCTGCTGGACGGCACCCTGGTCGGCGAGCTGACCGAGGTCCTCCACCTGCCCTACCAGGACCTGCTCACGGTCGAGAAGGCCGACGGGACGGAGGTGCTGGTGCCCTTCGTCAGCCAGATCGTGCCGACCATCGATCTGGAGAACCAGCGCGCCGTGATCACCCCGCCGCCCGGGCTGATCGATCCGGAGCGGGCCGACGTCGCGGGGACCTCCTCGGCCGATGGCGCTGAGACCGCTGAGGGTGCCGACGGCGCCAAGGGCTCGGAGGAGTCGCAGTGACCGCGGAGGAGAACACCGGGGCGGACGTTCCGGCGGCCGGCGGCGCCGTGTCGAGCGGTGCGGCCACGAGCGGCGCCGGGGCCGACGGCGCCGTGTCCGGCGGCGCGCGGAGCGGCATGCGGATCGACGTCGTCACGATCTTCCCCGAGTACCTGGAGCCGTTGGACGTCTCGCTGGTCGGCAAGGCCCGCGCCCGCGGCCAGCTGGACGTGCACGTCCACGACCTGCGCGAGTGGACCCACGACGTGCACCGCACGGTCGACGACAGCCCGTACGGCGGCGGCCCCGGCATGGTGATGAAGCCCGAGCCGTGGGGCGAGGCGCTGGACGCGGTGATCGCCGGCGGCCCCGAGGGGCAGGTGCCCACCCTGATCGTCCCGACGCCGAGCGGACGACCGTTCACCCAGGAGCTCGCCCAGGAACTGGCCGGGCGCCCGTGGCTGGCCTTCACCCCCGCCCGGTACGAGGGCATCGACCGCCGGGTGATCGAGGAAGCGGCCACCCGGATGCCGGTGGTCGAGGCCTCGATCGGCGACTACGTGCTGGCCGGCGGCGAGGTCGCCGTGCTGGTGATGGTCGAGGCGATCGCCCGGCTGCTGCCGGGGGTGCTCGGCAACGCCGAGTCCCACCGCGACGACTCCTTCGCGCCGGGCGCGATGGCCGACCTGCTGGAGGGCCCGGTCTACACCAAGCCCGCCGAGTGGCGCGGCCGGACGGTGCCGGACGTGCTGCTCAGCGGCAACCACGGCAGGATCGCCCGCTGGCGCCGCGAGCAGGCCTTCGCCCGGACCCTGGCGAACCGGCCCGACCTGGTCGAGCGCTGGCAGTACGGAGCCTTCGACAAGAAGGAGCGGGAGGCGCTGAGCATCCTCGGCCTGGCCTGGGACGAGCGGCTCGGCCGATTTCGGTCCGTGGCCGGTGATGTGGAAGAATAGGCGGCTGTTGTCTGTCGCTGGTTCCCTTCCGTAGGGGACACGTGGACCGGCGCCCTCGCCACGGGGGGATCGTCGTCAGCCGATGCGGCCCGCAGCAAACCCCATTGTGACGATTTTCCGTGGGCGGCCCGTGGCGCCTGCGATGGAGAGCAACATGAGCAACAAGCTCGCTGCTGTCGACGCGGCCTCGCTGCGTAGCGACATTCCGGCCTTCCGCGCCGGTGACACCCTGAAGGTTCACGTCCGGGTCATCGAGGGCAACCGCTCCCGTGTCCAGGTCTTCCAGGGCGTCGTCATCCGCCGCCACGGCGCCGGTATCGGTGAGACCTTCACCGTCCGCAAGGTCAGCTTCAACGTCGGCGTGGAGCGCACCTTCCCGGTGCACACCCCGGTCGTCGAGAAGATCGAGGTCGTGACCCGCGGTGCGGTTCGCCGCGCCAAGCTGTACTACCTGCGTGACCTCCGCGGCAAGGCCGCGAAGATCAAGGAGAAGCGCGACCGCTGATCCACCGGCCCCCGGCCTCGCCGGGGATCGGAACGCTCCGAGGGGGGCGAACGGCCGCAAGGTAAGCTCACCCCCCGATGAGCACGCACGAACCACCCGCGGACCGCGACGGCAGTCCCGCACCCACCGGTGCGGACTCGCTGTCGCGGTCCGCGGTCGTTTCCGGGAGCGGTTCCGCCAGGGTCGACGACGACGGGGGTGCCGCGGCGGATGGTGTCGACGGCCCGGAGGCTGTCGGTGGCCCAGTGGCCACCGACAGGCCGGCGGCCACCGGCGGGCCGGAGCACGCCGAGGTACCGGAGCGCACTGAGGTACCGGAGCAGGCCGAGGGCCCTGAACGCGTCGGGGAGCGGACGGGCGACTGCGGAGACGACGGCCCGGAGCAGGACGAGGAGCCGGGGCACTCGCGTTCGCGCGACCTGCTGCTGGTCGCCGGGATCTGCCTGACGGCCCTGCTGCTGGTGAACGCCTTCGTCGCGCGTCCGTTCTCGGTGCCCTCCGGGTCGATGGAGGAGACCCTGCGCCCGGGCGACCGGCTGGTCGCGAACCAGCTCGCCTACGCCTTCGGCGGCCACCCCGGCCGGGGCGACGTCGTGGTCTTCGACGGGACGGGCTCCTTCCTCCGGGAGTCGGCGAAGCCGCCCGGCTTCTGGGACGGCCTGCGCTCGTTCGCCCAGGACCTCGGTCTGGCCCCGGCCGGGAACACCGTCTACGTCAAGCGCGTGATCGGCGTCGGCGGGGACCGGGTGACCAGCACCGGCCCGGGTGCGCCGATCACCGTCAACGGCGTGCCGATCGACGAGACCTCCTACCTGGCCCCGGGCGACGACCCGTCGAGCGTGGCCTTCGACATCGTCGTGCCCGCCGGCAAGCTGTGGGTGATGGGTGACCACCGCAGCGCCTCCCGGGACTCCCGTGACCACCTCGGCGAGCCCGGCGGCGGCTTCGTACCCGAGGCGAAGGTGATCGGCAGGGCGGACTGGGTGGTCTACCCGTTCTCGCGCTGGACCGGCCTGGAGCGGCCCACGGCCTTCGCCCCGACTGCGGGGACGGGTGGTCATGGGGACCAGGGGTAGGGGACGGCTCGCCGACCGTCCGGCCGCCGGGGGAGTGGCGACCGCGGGACCGGGGCAGGACGGAGGGGCCGGCTCGGGGCCGACCGGTGCCCCGCCGACACGCGGCCGGGCCGAGCGCCGTCGCGGTGCCCGCAAGGCGGCCGGTCGGCGCAAGCGCTCGCTGGTGCGCGAGGTGCCGCTGATCGTCCTGGTGGCCCTGCTGGTGGCGCTCGTGATGAAGACCTTCCTGATCCAGGTGTTCGTGATCCCCTCGGGCTCGATGGAGCAGACCATCCAGATCGGGGACCGGGTACTGGTCGACAAGCTGACCCCCTGGTTCGGCAGTGAGCCGCAGCGCGGCGACATCGTGGTGTTCAAGGACCCGGGCGGCTGGCTGGAGCGCGACCGGAAGCCGTCCGACGACGGCCCGGTGCTGGGCGGGGCCAAGCAGGTGCTGACCTTCGTCGGACTGCTGCCCTCCGACAACGAGCAGGACCTGATCAAGCGGGTGATCGGCGTCGGCGGGGACACAGTCGAGTGCTGCGACGCACAGGGGCGCCTCAGCGTCAACGGTCGTCCGGTGGAGGAGTCCTACCTCGCGCCCGGCAACCCGCCGTCCCGGCAGACCTTCAAGGTGCAGGTGCCGCAGGGACGGCTGTGGGTCATGGGCGACCACCGGGACGTCTCCGCCGACTCCCGTTTCCACATGGGCAATCCGGGCCAGGGAACGGTCCCGTTGAGCGACGTGGTCGGCCGCGCGTTCGTGATCGCCTGGCCGCTGGACCGTTTCCATCAACTCGATGTGCCAGGTTCACTCTCCTCTCTCGGCCGGATGCCGCAGGCCGGCGGAACTGCCGCGGAGTCGGTGGGCGTTGGGCCGGTTCCTGCGGAACCCCCGCTCGTTATGGGTGTGTTGGGCATCCTTCCGTTCGTCGCGCGCAGGTCGGAGCGGCCTCCGGAGTGAGCGGCGCCGGGCGTCGACCGGACGGGCCTCGCGTGTGGGACCGCGAGCCGGATGCCTGGGAGTGATAGAGAAGTGCAGGTGCGGCCGGGAGTGGTCCCGGCCGTGTGCCGAGGCCGTGCTGGTGTCGGGGGAGTCCGCGGTGGGCAGCCCTGAGGCGTTCATGGTCGTGGTGAGCGTGGTGCCCGCTGTGCGGCACTCTGAGCGCGGGCGCGCGGGCGTCCGCACAGCAGGGAGGAGACGTTGTGGGGGATTTGGTGATCGGCGCCCGATCAGGCGCCGGAGAGCCCGAGGGCCCAGGTCGTCGGGCGGACCGGTCCGCCGAGTCCGCGGCCTCCTCGGCCTCGGTCGAGGACGCGGCGGCGCAGACCGCTGACGGGCAGGGTGCCGGCTCGGAGGACTCCCCGGGCTCCTCGCACGCGGGGGCCGAGCCCGCGGACGGATCGGAGTCGGAGGCCCCCTCCAAGCCGCGCAAGCCGCGCTCGTTCTGGAAGGAACTGCCGATCCTGGTCGGCATCGCGCTGATCCTCGCGCTGGTGATCAAGACGTTCTTCGTCCAGGCGTTCTCCATTCCGTCGGAATCGATGCAGAACACGCTGCAGGTCGGCGACCGCGTCCTGGTGGACAAGCTGACCCCGTGGTTCGGGGCCGAGCCCGAGCGCGGTGAGGTCGTGGTGTTCCACGACCCGGGCGGCTGGCTGAACGACGAGCCGACCCAGCAGAGCAGCAACGCCTTCCTCCGGGGCGTGCAGGACGTGCTCAGCTTCGTCGGTCTGATGCCCTCCGCCAACGAGAAGGACTTGATCAAGCGGGTCATCGCGGTCGGCGGGGACACCGTCGAGTGCGAGGGCGAGGGGCCGGTCAAGGTCAACGGCGTCGCCCTCAACGAGCCGTACGTCTACCAGGGCAACACGCCCTGCGGCGACCACCCCTTCGGCCCGGTCAAGGTGCCCAAGGACCGGATCTGGGTGATGGGCGACCACCGCGCCAACTCGCTGGACTCCCGTTTCCACATGGACCAGCCGGGTGGCGGCACCGTCCCGGTGGACAACGTGATCGGGCGCGCGTTCGTGGTGGCCTGGCCGATCAGCCACTGGTCCACGCTGCCGGTGCCGGACACCTTCGATCAGAAGGGCCTGGCGGCGGCCGCGCCGATGGCGCCCCCCGTGGCCGGTGCGGTGGGGGCCGTCGCCCTGCTCCCGCTGGTCCGTCGGGTGCGGGGTCGGGCGGAGCGCCGCAAGGAGTCCTGAACTCCACCGGATCGTGTTCCGCAGGGTTGGCCCCGGCTCTTGCGCGGGCCGTGGTACCGACGAGTAATCTGCTCGGACGTGCCACGGCCCGTCGGCTTTTCCGCCCGTGCCTCCGGCGTGCCAGTGGTGTTCTCCGGTCGGCCAGAGGTGGACGGTGTCGATGAGCAGTGTCGTGGAGCAGACGGTCGACCGACCTCCGGTACCCGCCTGTGGGCGCCGCGGGGCCGCCGCGGTGCTCCAGGGCGTCGCCCTGGCGCTGGGGCTGGTGCTGATGGTCGGCGGCTTCACCCTGATCGCGATCGACTACCGGCCGTACAAGATCCCCACCGCCTCGATGCACCCGACCCTGCGCGCCGGCGACACCGTGCTCGCCCGCAAGGTCGGCGGCGGCGACATCGGGCGGGGCGACGTGGTGGTCTTCCGGGACCAGGCCTGGGGCGGTGAGCTCATGGTCAAGCGGGTGGTCGCGGTCGGCGGGGACACCGTCGCCACCACCGGGGCCGATTACCGGCTGACGGTCAACGGGCAGCCGGTGGACGAGCCCTACCTCGCGACGCAGGGCCGCCAGGGCGCTTCGTTCAGCGTGACGGTGCCGCAGGGCAGGCTGTTCCTGCTCGGCGACAACCGGATGGGTTCGCTCGACTCCCGCACCCACCTGGAGGTCGACGACGGGACCGTCCCGGCCGAGGCCGTCGAGGCCAGGGTCGAGGCCACGGTGCTGCCCTTCGGCCGCATGGGCCTGCTCGACCGGGTCACGGACTTCGACGGCTTCGCGGGCCCGAAGGCCTCGAAGCCGGGGCCGCTGGGGCCCCTCGCCGCCGCCGCCGTTGCGGGCGCGGCGCTGATCCTCGTGACCTCGGTGGTGGGCGGAGTGGCGGGTCTGGCCCGCCGGTTCCGGGGGCGCGGCGCCTGAGCGGGACCGTCGCCCGGCGGGCCGCTCTGCCGAACATCGCCCCGGACGACCGCGTCGGGTGGCAGGATCGGTAGCGCCACCGATGCGGACGGAAGGAGCGTGGAGCGCTGCCATGACAGCACGGCGCCGCAGGGCGGCGCGGATCCTGCTGCTGGACGGGCTGGACCGCATCCTCCTCTTCCTGGGGGCCGATCCGGCCACCCCGGGCGAGACGTGGTGGTTCACGCCCGGAGGCGGCTTGGAGCCGGGGGAGGACGTGCGCGGGGCCGCCGAGCGGGAGCTCGCCGAGGAGACCGGCTTGCGGGGTGTGGACCTGGGGCCCTTGGTGGCGTACGGCACGGTGTCGTTCTCCTTTCAGGGGCAGCGCTACGAGCAGGAGCAGTGGTTCCACCTGGCCCGGACCACGGAGACGGGGCTGGACCACTCGGGCATGGGCGCCGACGAGCACGCCCAGTTGCTCGCGGCGCGCTGGTGGACGGTCGAGGAACTGAGGGGGACCGCCGAGACGGTCTATCCGCCCGGTCTGGCGGACTTCCTGGAGCGGCTGCTGGCCGAGGGCCCGCCGGTGGATCCGGTACGGCTCTGACCGTGGGTGCGGTGGTCCACAATGGGTGGACGTGACAAGTTGAGGGGACGCCTGGATGAGTGCCGAAGATCTCGAGAAGTACGAGACCGAGATGGAGCTCAAGCTCTACCGGGAGTACCGGGACGTCGTCGGCCTGTTCAAGTACGTGATCGAGACCGAGCGACGGTTCTACCTCACCAACGACTACGAGCTGCAGGTGCACTCGGTCCAGGGCGAGGTGTTCTTCGAGGTGTCGATGGCGGATGCGTGGGTCTGGGACATGTACCGGCCGGCCCGGTTCGTCCGCAAGGTCCGGGTGCTGACCTTCAAGGACGTGAACATCGAGGAACTCGCGAAGAGCGACCTGGAGCTGCCCTCGGACGAGTCCGGCTTCGGGAACTGACGTTGAACGACTCCGTCCCGCGTTGTCCAGCCGATTTCGGGAGGAACGGGGCTTCTCACTCCTGCGGGTGACAAAAGTTGTCCACAGGCCCGGGTTATCCACAGGGACAGGGAATTCCCGGGCCTCGGCGCGCGCCTTGGTGCAGCCTCCTCGGCGGAGGTGGTCACCATGCAGCACACCGTCGTGCAGGACCAGGCCGTACCGGACACGGCCGAAGCCGTGCAGGCCCCGCGGGCGATCCCGGAACGCAGCACCAAGAACGGGCTCGGCCGCTACGGGGAGCGGGTCGCCGCCCGCCGCCTCACCGAGGCCGGGCTCCGCATCCTGGACCGCAACTGGCGTTGCGTCGAGGGCGAGCTGGACATCGTCGCCCTCGACGGCGACACCGTGGCGGTCTGCGAGGTGAAGACCCGCTCCGAGCGGGGGTTCCAGCAGCCCACCGAGGCCATCGACCGGGCCAAGGCGGCCCGACTGCAGCGCCTGGCCGAGCGCTGGATGGCCGAGCGCTGGCCCGGTCACTTCGCCGACTTGGCCGGGCCCGGCTACGACCCGGGGCCCACCGATCCGCAATGGCCGCCCGCCCCACCGGGCGGAGTGCGGATCGACCTGGTCGCGGTGGTCAACCGGGCGCGGGGTGCGGCCCTGGTCGACCACCTGCGGGGGGTGGTCTGAGATGGCCTTCGCCCGTACCTGTTCCGTCGCGCTGGTCGGCGTCGACGGAGTGATCGTCGAGGTCCAGGCCGATCTGGAGCCCGGGGTGGCGGCGTTCACCCTGGTCGGCCTGCCCGACAAGGCGCTCACCGAGGCCCGCGACCGGGTCCGTGCCGCGGTCGTGAACAGCGGCGAGGCCTGGCCGCAGCGCAAGCTGACGGTCGGCCTCAGCCCCGCCTCGGTGCCCAAGAGCGGCAGCGGCTTCGACCTCGCGGTCGCCTGCGCCGTGCTGGCCGCCGCGGAACGGCTCGACCCCGCCGCCATCGCCGACCTGCTGATCATCGGAGAGCTGGGGCTGGACGGCCGGGTGCGGCCGGTCAGGGGGGTGCTGCCGTCGGTGCTGGCCGCCGCCGACGCGGGGTACGAGCGGGTCGTGGTCGCCGAGCAGACCGTGCCCGAGGCCTCGCTCGTTCCCGGGGTGACGGTGATCGGCGTCCGCAGCCTGCGCCAGCTCGTCGCCACCCTGACCGGCGCGGAGGCGCCGGAGGAGCCGCCCGACCCGATCGGCGGCCGGCCGGATCCGCTGATGGCCGGTCTGATGCTGCCCAGCGCGGGGGTGCGGGGCCTGCCCGACGACCGGGCGTCCCGGCTCGACATGGCCGATGTGGCCGGTCAGTACGAGGCCCGGCGGGCCCTGGAGATCGCCGCCGCCGGAGGCCACCACCTCTACTTGAAGGGCCCACCGGGGGCGGGCAAGACGATGCTGGCGGAGCGGCTGCCCGCGCTGCTCCCGCCGCTGACCCAGAAGGAGGCACTGGAGGTCACCGCCGTCCACTCGGTGGCCGGGCTGCTCCCGGCCGGGCGTCCACTGATCGACGCCGCGCCCTACTGTGCTCCGCACCACTCCACGACGATGCCGGCCATTGTCGGCGGCGGCAGCGGTCTGCCGAGACCGGGAGCGGTCTCGCTGGCCCACCGGGGCGTGCTCTTCCTGGACGAGGCGCCGGAGTTCCCGGTCCGGGTGCTCGACGCGCTGCGCCAGCCGCTGGAAGCGGGCGAGGTGGTGATCGCCCGCTCGGCCGGCTCGTTGCGGCTCCCGGCCCGCTTCCTGCTCTGCCTGGCGGCCAACCCCTGTCCGTGCGGCCGGTACTCGCGGCGGGGCGAGGGCTGCGAGTGCACCCCGGCCATGGTCAGCCGCTATCAGGGGCGGCTCTCCGGGCCGCTGCTGGACCGGGTCGACCTCCAGGTCCAGGTGGCCCCGGTGACCAGGGTCGAGCTCATGGAGCGGGACATCACGGCGGAGACCACCGAGACCGTCGCGGCCAGAGTGCTGGCCGCGCGTGAGCGGGCGGCGGCCAGATTGGCGGACACCCCGTGGCGGACCAACGCGGAGGTGCCGGGCCACGAACTGCGCACCCGCTGGCAGCTCGGGCCCGGCGCGCTCAACGACGCCGCGCGGCAGTTGGAGCGGGGGCTGCTGACCGCCCGGGGCCTGGACCGGGTGCTCCGGGTCGCCTGGACGGTCGCCGACCTCGCCGGACGCGACCGGCCGGACCAGCGGGACGTGCGCACCGCGCTGGTCCTGCGCACCGGGGTGGAGCACGGACTCCCGCTGGCCGAGCGGGCACTCGGCCGGATCGGCGGAATCCCGGCGCAGCGCGACAGTCCGGAGGACGGCTGGTCCGCGACGCCCGGGACGCCCGGGGCGTCCGGGGCGCTCGACGACCGTTCGCGGAACCAGAAGGGTGAGGCATGAACCAACTGCTGAGGCAACCTCGAATTCCCGGCGCGGCCGAGGCCGGGGCCGGTGCCGCAACCAACGACGGGCCCGAGCCCGAGCGCCTCGCCCGGGTGCTGATCGGCCGGCTCAGCGAACCGGGGGACGCGGTGGTCGGCCGGTGGCTCGGCCAACTCTCCGCCGTCGACGTGGTCAAGGCGATCCGGGACGGGACGGTGCCCGACCATCCCGGACTCGATGCCACCCGACTGGCCGGGTACCAGGCGCGGCTCCCGGGCCTGAACCCGGAGATGGACCTGAAACGGGTACGGGACGTCGGTGGACGGTTCATCATTCCGGGGGACACCGAGTGGCCCAGCCAACTCGACGACCTGGGTGACGGACGTCCGGTCGGGCTCTGGGTGGCGGGTACCGGCTCGCTGCGGCTGCTCGCGCTCCGCTCGGTCGCGCTGGTGGGCTCCCGGGCCTGCACCGCCTACGGCGCCCACGTCGCGGGGGAGCTGTCGGCCCAACTGGCCGAGCGCGGCTGGATGGTGGTCTCCGGAGCGGCCTACGGGATCGACGCGGCCGCACACCGCGGGGCACTCGCGGTCGGCGGAATGACCGCCGCCGTGCTCGCCTGCGGCGTCGACGTGGCCTATCCCAAGGGCAACGCCGAACTGATCCGGCGGATCGGCGTCCAGGGTCTGCTGGTCAGTGAACTCCCGCCCGGGGAGCACCCGAACCGCTTTCGCTTCGTCCTGCGCAACAGGGTCATCGCGGCGCTCACCCGGGGAACGGTGGTGGTCGAGGCCGCGGTGCGCAGCGGCGCCCTGAGTACGGCCAGACGGGCGCGGGACCTCAACCGTCACACCATGGGCGTCGCGGGCCCGGTGACCTCGGCCTTCTCCGCCGGGGTGCACGCCCTGATCCGCAGCGGCGCCGCCGTCCTGGTCACCGACGCGGCCGAGATCACCGAGCTGATCGGGGCGATCGGGGACGATCTGGCACCGCAGCGCAGCGGTCCGGTGCTCCCGCGCGACCTGCTGGAGCCGGCGGTCGCCCGAGTGCTGGAAGCCGTACCGGCGACGCCGGAGGGCGCCCCGGTCGAGCGACTGGCCCGGCAGTCCGGTCTCCCGCCGGACGAAGTTCTTCAACGGCTCTACGAGTTGGGCTCGCTCGGCTACGTGGAGCGGCACGGCGCGCACTGGCGCGTGGTGCGCAGGAGGTGATCGCCGGAACGGAGAACGCGCCCGCGTCGAGGGAACGCACGTCGGAGCCGCCGTGCTGACCTGCCGATCCGGTTCTCCTGTTCGTCGCCCGGATCCGGTGTGCGAACGCCACCGGATCGGGGGACGACCGGGTGGCGGTAGCGCTTTGCAGTGAGTTGGTCACGCTACGCTCCACATGCCTTCCCTATCAGCACATGACTCGGCAGAACGGCGCAGACCAACGCATGCCCACACACATTCCCGGACACAGAGTGACCGGTGGCGCTCGGTCCTCGGGAGGGCCGCGGACCGAGAGGCGCCCCGTGCCCGACTTCCCGGCCAGGTCGGCGGGGACGATGGGAAGCCTGTCGCGCCAGGGCGGGCGGCCGGCGGTGGCGCCCCAGCCTACGGACGTGGCCCGGGGGGCCGAGCCGCTCCAGGGCGGGGACGCGGCAGGCTCCGCCGGCGCGCCCGCCGGTGCACCCGCCGGGGTGCCCCCCGGCGCGGGAGTGGCCGGTGCGCCCCGGTCGCCCGGCAGTGCGTCGGGCGGGAGCACCGTCTCCCCGGCCTTCGCCTCGCCGGTGTCGCCGCCCCGCGGGGAGAGGGCGGCGGACGGAGGCCAGGGGCAGGGCGCCCGGGAGGTCGCGGCCCAGGGCCGCACCGCGCTCGAGGAACTCTGGCGCTCCTACAAGGAGAGCGGGGACCAGCGGCTGCGCGAGCAGCTGATCCTGCACTACTCACCGCTCGTCAAGTACGTGGCGGGGCGGGTCGGGGTCGGTCTGCCCTCCAACGTGGAACAGGCGGACTTCGTCTCCTCGGGTGTCTTCGGGCTGATCGACGCGATCGAGAAGTTCGACATCGGCCGTGCCATCAAGTTCGAGACCTATGCGATCAGCCGCATCCGCGGCGCGATCATCGACGAGCTGCGTGCCCTGGACTGGATCCCGCGCTCGGTACGGCAGAAGGCGAAGGCGGTCGAGCGGACGTACGCGACGCTGGAGGCCCGGCTGCGCCGGACGCCTCACGAGCCGGAGGTCGCGGCCGAGATGGGCATCGCGATCGAGGACCTGCACGCCATCTTCAGCCAGCTGTCGCTGGCCAACGTGGTGGCGCTGGACGAACTGTTGCACCCGGTGGGGGAGGGCGGCGACCGGCTGAGCCTGATGGACACCCTGGAGGACCACGGCGCGGACAACCCGGTCGAGGTGGCCGAGGACCGCGAACTGCGCAGGCTGCTGGCCCAGGCGGTCAACACCCTCCCCGAGCGGGAGAAGACCGTGGTGACGCTCTACTACTACGAGGGCCTCACCCTCGCCGAGATCGGACAGGTGCTGGGGGTGACGGAGAGCCGGGTGAGCCAGATCCACACCAAGTCCGTCCTCCAGCTGCGCGCCAAGCTGTCGGACATCCGATAGGGCATCGGCACCCGGGCGTCGACACCTGGCCGCCGGAAGCCGCTCGTGGGGCCCGGGTATCTTCCCGATGCGCGGCGCCGTACCGGCCGGAGGTATGGCTCCGTAGAGTGGGAGCGTGCCGAAGATCCGAGCGGCCACGGTGGCCGAGCATCGCCAGCTCCAGCGCGCAGCGCTTCTCGATGCTGCCCGCATCCTGCTCACTGAGGGTGGCATGGAGGCCCTGACCTTCCCCGCACTCGCGACGCGCACCGGGCTGGCACGCTCCTCGGTCTACGAGTACTTCCGCTCCCGCGCCGCCGTGGTCGAGGCGCTCTGCGAGGTGGACCTCCCGCTTTGGGCGGCCGAGATCGAGGCCGGGATGGAGAGCTGCGACACCGCCGTCGAGCGGATCGAGGCCTACGTCCGCGGCCAGCTGGCGCTGGCTGCCGACCCCCGGCACCGGGCGGTGGTGGCGATCTCGGCACTGGAGCTCGACGAGGCCGCGCGCGAGCGGATCAGGGCCGCGCACGGCAGGCTGGCCGGTCTGGTCGGCCGGACGCTGGAGGACCTCGGCCACGCGCAGCCCCGGCTCGCCGCGGCCCTGGTCCAGGGCGTCGTGGAGGCGGCGACCCGCAGGGCCGAGCAGGCCACGGCCGGAGGCCGCACCGGCTGTGCGACCGAGAGCCCTGAGGAGATCGCCGACGCCGCCGTCGCGATGGTGCTGCACGGACTCGTCCACCCCGGGGCCTGAAACCTGGCCCCGTCCCGGTCCCGAGCCTGACCTCGGCCCCGGTTCTACCCGTCCGTGCCTCCCAGTGGCAGTAGTCGCGCCGTGCCCGCGCCGAACAGGGCCAGCGGGTCCAAGTAGCGGCTTCCGCGCAGCAGCCCCCAGTGCAGGCAGTCCCGCCCGGCGCAGTGGCGCCCGTCCGGAGCGAGCAGCCCGATCGGCTGTCCGGCGGCCACCGGGGTGCCGACCGGGACGGTGCCGGTGACGGGCAGGTAGGTGGTCCGTAGTGGGGGAGAGCCCGAACCGGGATGGGCGACGGTCACCACCGGCCGCCCTGCCACCAGTCCGGAGAAGGCGACCACTCCGGGAGCCGCCGTCCGGACCTCCACCCCCGGCTCGGCGGCGAGGTCCACCCCCCGGTGCCCGGCGGCCCAGACCTTCGCCGGCGGCTCGAAGCGGCCCAGCACCCCGCCCGGCCCGCCCACCGGCCAGGCGCGCGCTCCACCCCACCCGGCCCCGCCGCCCGAGCCCGGGAGGTCGGCCGCACCCGTGCGTCCCGGCGCCCCGACGGCGCCCGAAGCCCCCGAGAGGCCGACGGCGCCAAAAGCCCCCGACGGCCCGAGCGCGAGCACGAGAACCACCGTCATCACCTTCACCACCACGGACACCCCGCCGAACCACCCGCGACCAGTCATGCCCGCAGGCTCGCCGCCCGGTCGCCCTGGTGCCACCCACATTCGGATTCCTGTGGACAAACCGTCCTCACGCCCGACCGCCATCCCCCTGACGGGTGTACGAACGCCACCATCCGGTGTAGAAGCGGCCCGCCGCCGACGGGCCGCGTGCCGGCCGCCGCCGGACCCGAGCCCGCACCCGCCCCCCCGAAGCCGGCGGTCGACGAGCTCGCACCCGCTATCGCACCCGCCCCCGCTCGCACTCCCGCCCCCCGCTCGCACCCCACCCCCGCGCCCTGCCGCACGCCCGCTCCCGGCTCCGCTCCCGGCTCCGCCCTCGCAGCGGCCCGTGGACCCCGGCCCGGCCCCGCACCGACCCCGCCGCACCCCCGCCGAAACCCGCCCACCCCGGCCGTTCTCCGGGCTCCCCCCAGGCCTTCGGCGGGCCTCCGGCCACTCGTGGAGTCGCTCGCGCCTCGGCGCTTCCCGTACACTTCACACGCGACCCGGTCCGCCGGGTCGACTTCGCACGCCCCGCCACCGGCGGTCGGACGCGGTTCGTCCGCAGCCCCGCCAGGTGCGAGTGCCGCTCGGTCCGCCGAGCTCGACCGGCCCCCGGGCCGGGAGGGTTCAAGCGGCTCGGCACGTTCGGGGCGTCAGGCGTGGCTGTCACCTGGCCGCCACGGACAAACCGAGCCTGACCCGGCTGTGGGCTATCGCTGCGAGGCAGTGCCGCCGCCGGGCCGTAACACCAAGGAGCACGGCAATGG
The DNA here is from genome assembly GCF_053611565.1 of Kitasatospora sp. NPDC054795. NCBI lineage: Bacteria > Bacillati > Actinomycetota > Actinomycetes > Kitasatosporales > Streptomycetaceae > Kitasatospora > Kitasatospora sp. NPDC054795. The sequence continues at coordinate 902 of NZ_JBSHAP010000091.1, read as the reverse complement.
CCGTCGTCACGATGCGGGAGCTGCTGGAGAGCGGCGTCCACTTCGGTCACCAGACCCGCCGCTGGAACCCGAAGATGAAGCGCTTCATCATCACCGAGCGCAACGGCATCTACATCATCGACCTCCTGCAGTCGCTGAACTACATCGACCGCGCCTTCGAGTTCATCAAGGAGACCGTTGCCCACGGCGGCAGCGTCCTCTTCGTCGGCACGAAGAAGCAGGCCCAGGAGGCCATCGCCGAGCAGGCCACCCGCGTGGGCATGCCCTACGTGAACCAGCGCTGGCTCGGCGGCATGCTGACCAACTTCTCGACCGTCTACAAGCGCCTCCAGCGCCTGAAGGAGCTCGGCGAGCTGGACTTCTCGGACGTGGCCGGTTCCGGCCTGACCAAGAAGGAGCTCCTGGTCCTCCAGCGCGAGCACGACAAGCTGGAGAAGACCCTCGGCGGTATCCGCGACATGCAGCGCGTTCCCAGCGCCGTCTGGATCGTGGACACCAAGAAGGAGCACATCGCGGTCGGCGAGGCCCGGAAGCTCAACATCCCGGTCGTCGCCATCCTCGACACCAACTGTGACCCGGACGAGGTCGACTACAAGATCCCGGGCAACGACGACGCGATCCGCTCCGTCACCCTGCTGACCCGCGTGATCGCCGACGCCGTGGCCGAGGGCCTCAAGTCCCGCGCCGGTGTCGCCAAGGGCGACGCCAAGGCCGAGCCGGGTGCCGACCAGCCGCTGGCCGCTTGGGAGAAGGACCTCATCGAGGGCGAGAAGAAGGCCGAGGAGGCCCCTGCCGCCGCCGAGGCCCCCGCCGCCGAGGCGCCCGCCGAGGAGGCCCCCGCCGAGGAGGCCCCCGCGGCCGAGGCGCCGGCCGAGCAGGCCTGACGTACCAAGGGTGAGGGG
>NZ_JBSHAP010000090.1:37175-39402 GCF_053611565.1 Kitasatospora sp. NPDC054795 | reverse complement strand
GTCTCCGGCGGCCGCGGCGTCGGTGCCGCCGAGGGCTTCGGCGTGGTCGAGGAGCTCGCGGACGCGCTGGGCGCGGCCGTCGGCGCCTCGCGCGCCGCCGTGGACGCCGGCTGGTACCCGCACAGCAGCCAGGTCGGCCAGACCGGCAAGCAGGTCTCCCCGCAGCTCTACATCGCGGCGGGCATCTCCGGCGCGATCCAGCACCGGGCCGGCATGCAGACCTCGAAGACCATCGTGGCCGTCAACAAGGACCCCGAGGCCCCGATCTTCGAACTGGTCGACTACGGCGTGGTCGGCGACCTCTTCCAGGTGCTGCCGCAGCTCACCGCCGAGGTGAAGGCCCGCAAGGCCTGATCCTCGGACGACAGCGGAGGGCGTGGCGCCGAGTGGTACTCGGTGCCACGCCCTCCGTCGTTCTCCCTCATTCTCCGGCAGCCCCCCGGCGCCCCGGCCCCGCGGCGCCTGAGCGCCGACCCCGCCCGTCGTCCCCGGAGCACGGCGCGCGGGGCGGTGGCCCGTAGAGTCGGCGCCGGCGCGTGACGCGGAGGCGGGCGCGCCGGTCGAGCGCGTGGCGCACGGGCGCGGCGCGGTGGCGCGGGACGAGGCGAGGACGGTGGCATGGCACTGCTGACGGCACTTCAGGGCGGTTTCGGTGACGGGGCGGAGGCACTGCGGATCGACGGCCGGGCACTCTCCCGGGAGGATCTGCTGGGCGCGGCGACCGCCGTCGCCGACCGGGTGGCCGGCGCCCCGGCGCTCGCGGTGCTCGCCCGGCCCACCGTCGAGACCGTCACCGCCGTGGTCGGCGGCCTGCTGGCGGGCGTCCCGGTGGTGCCGCTGCCGCCCGACTCGGGACCCAAGGAGCGCGAGCACATCCTGCGGGACTCCGGCGCGGCGCTGCTCGCGCACGCCGTCGGGGAGAGGCTGCCGCAGGACACCTCGGTGGCGGGGTTGCCGGTCGACCCCGAGCAGCGCTCCGCCACCACCTACGCCGAGCCGGACGCCGCGTCGACCGGTTTCGTGCTCTATACCTCGGGCACCACCGGCGCGCCCAAGGGCGCGGTGATCCGGCGCGAGGCGATCGCCGCCGACCTGGACGCCCTCGCCGCCGCCTGGCAGTGGACCGCCGAGGACACCCTCGTGCACGGCCTGCCGCTGTTCCACGTGCACGGGCTGCTGCTCGGCGTGCTCGGCGCCCTGCGCACCGGAAGCGGCCTGGTGCACACCGGGCGGCCCACCCCGGCGGGGTACGCGGCGGCCGGTGGCAGCCTGTACTTCGGCGTGCCCACCGTCTGGTCCCGGGTGGCGGCTGATCCGGACGCGGCGGGCCGGCTCGCCGCGGCCCGGCTGCTGGTCTCCGGCAGCGCGCCGCTGCCCGTCCCGGTGTTCGAGAAGCTGGCGGCGCTCACCGGGCACGCCCCGATCGAGCGGTACGGGATGACCGAGTCGCTGATCACCGTCAGCACCCGGGCGGACGGCGAGCGGCGCCCCGGCAGTGTCGGGCTGCCGGTGGACGGGGTCCGGACCCGGCTGGTCGGTGAGGACGGCGCGCCGGTGCCCCGCGACGGGGAGAGCGTCGGCGAACTCCAGGTCAGCGGCCCGACGCTGTTCAGCGGCTACCTCAACCGGCCGGACGCGGACGCCGAGGCGTGGACGGCGGACGGCTGGTTCCGCACCGGTGACGTCGCGGTGATCGGGGCGGACGGCTTCCACCGGATCGTCGGCCGTGCCTCGGTGGACCTGATCAAGAGCGGTGGCTACCGGATCGGCGCCGGCGAGGTGGAGGCCGCGCTGCGCGACCACCCGGCGGTCGCCGACGCCGCGGTGGTCGGCGTGCCGGACGAGGACCTCGGACAGGCGATCGTCGCGTACGTCATTCCGGACGGTGCCGTGACGGGGGACCAGCTGACGGCCTTCGTGGCGGAGCGGCTCTCGGTGCACAAGCGGCCGCGCCGGGTCGTCCTGGTGCCCGAACTGCCCAGGAACGCGCTGGGAAAGGTGCTGAAGAAGCAGCTGCTGTCGGAGGCCGGCGGCCGCTGACGAGGGGGATGGCGGACGCCCCCTCGGATGACAGTCATTCACCCTGATGCGCCGTCGGTGCTCACCACCGGTGACCCTTCCATTGGCGCACTCCACTGCGCGCAGTGAGCGGACGCGTGCCTAACGTGACACGCAGGCAGAACCGAATCCCCGGGCGACACGCCGCGGCTTCCGGTCGCAGGACCGG
>NZ_JBSHAP010000090.1:0-37165 GCF_053611565.1 Kitasatospora sp. NPDC054795 | reverse complement strand
CCATCCCCTGGGCCAACCCCAGGGCGCGCTGGGCCCGGCGGCGGCCCTACCGGTACCCGCTGCCATACCCGAACCCCGGGGCCCCCCCCCGGGGCTCCCGGCCGCCGCACGGCACGCCGCGGTGCGCCGGGCGGGGACCCTGCCGACAAGCACGGCCAGCCCTGGCCGGTCACAGCAATCCGCTGCAGTCCGCAGCGATCCGCAGCAGTGAAGGAAGTCAGCACGATGACCACCGTCAACACCGGCGCGCCGGCGGCCGCCGGCGAACCGACCGGGCAGCAGCCCGCCGCCACCGTCCGTACCTCCCGCCCGTCCCGCACCGCGCGACTCCGTCGGGGGATAGTCATGGTGGCCGTGGTCGCGACCGGGGCGGGCGTGATCGGCCTCGGCACCGGCGCCGGCACCGCGGCCGCCGAGCCCGCCCCGGCGCACGCCGGGTGGGACGGCTCCAGGTACTGGTTCAAGAACAGCCAGGGGCAGTGGCGCTGGACCTCGCACTACAGCGTGTACGCGGCCCGCACCGGGGGTGGCTCCGCGTCCGCCGCCAAGGCCACGAGCACGCCCTCCGGTGGGATCCGGGAGGGCTGGGACGGCTCCCGCTACTGGTTCCGCAACAGCAAGGGCGAGTGGCGTTGGACCTCGCACTACGACATCTACCTGGACCGCACCGGCGGCGGCTCCTCGTCGGACTCCGCGGGCTCGGGCCACCACGACGACTCGGTCGCTGAGGACCGGGACGTCGAGACCGCGGTGCAGTTCGCCCTCGCCCAGCTGGGCGTACCGTTCCGCACGGCCGGCAACGGGCCGGACGGCTACGACTGCTCGGGCCTGGTGCAGCAGTCCTTCCGACGCGGCGGCATCGACCTGCCGCGCGTGGCCAACGACCAGTACGCGGCGACCACGCCGATCGGGGCGAGCCAGTTGCGCCGCGGTGACCTGCTGTTCTGGGCACCGGACGGGACCGCCCGGGGCATCCAGCACGTGGCGATCTACCTGGGCGACAACAGGTACGTCGAGGCCGCGCGGCCCGGGACCAACATCCGGGTCTCGGGGATCAGCAGCGGCTACTACCCGGCGTTCATGGGGCGCCCGTAGCGGGGCCGGACGCCGGCCCGTCGGGGGTGCCGGGTCCGTCCGGTGCCCCCGACGGGCGCCGCGCGGGCGGGTCCGGGTGCTCGCCGACGCGTGGTCGGAGGTCCGCGGGGCGGGGCAGGGCGCCGCGGGCGCCGAGGCCGGTGACGGCGAAGGCCCCGGCGGCGACGGCGGTGGCGGCCGCCTCGGACAGCGCGGCGCCGCGGGCGAGCGCGGCGGCCAGGGCGCCGCAGAAGACGTCGCCGGCGCCGGTGGTGTCGGCCACCCGGACGGCGGGGGCGGGCAGTCGGGCGGACGTTCCGTTCACGGCGACCAGCGCACCCTCGCCGCCGAGGGTGACCACGGCGCCCTCGGCGCGTCCGGCCAGGACCCGGGCGGCCTCGGCGACGTCGGCGGCGCCGGTGAGCTGGCGGGCCTCGACGGCGTTCGCGACGACCAGCGGGCGGCGTCCGGAGGGGCCGGCCTCCGGCAGGGACCCGGCGGGGGCGGTGTTGTGCAGCCAGCGGGTGCCGCCCGAGGGGCCTGCGGCGGGGAGGGCGGCGGCGGCCGCCCGGACGCATTCCGCGGGGACCTCGTTGCTGGTCAGGACGACGTCGACGGGGAGCAGGCGGAGGCGGGTGAGCGCGGCGGTGACCTCCTCCGGGGTGAGGTGGGCATTGGCGCCGGGTACGACGACGATGCTGTTCTCGCCGGACGGGTCGACCATGACGATCGCCTGACCGGTGGGCGCGTCCGGGTGGGTGAGCACGGCGCTCGTCTCGACCTGCGCGCCCCGCAGGTCGGCGAGCGCCGCCCCGCCCTCGGCGTCCCGTCCGACTTTGGCGACCAGGTGCGTCGCCGCCCCCAACCGGGCCGCGGCCACCGCCTGGTTGGCCCCCTTGCCGCCGAAGCCCCGGGCGGCGCCGGTGGCGAGGACGGTCTCGCCGGGAGAGGGGAGTACGGGGCAGCGGAGGATGCGGTCGGTGTTGACCGAGCCGATGACGACGACCCGACCGGCGGGAAGCAGCTTCATCGTTCCTCTGTACGCGGCGGAGCGCGGGTGGCGCAAGGAGGCGGGCGGTGACGGGCGAACGCGGGGGCGAACGCGGGGCGGGCACGGCGTGAGCACAGAGCGGGCACGGGGCGTGCACGCGGGAGCGCAAGGGTGCACGGGTTGGGGCGTGCGGAGCGTACGAGCGGGGCGCGCGCGGCAGGTCGACCCATTGGGCGCCCTGTGCTCCCGCCGTGGTGAAGGGGTGCAATTTTGATGTAGACCGGTCTGCATATTTCCGTCCACGGGCTCCTGACCTGGGCACATGCCGCTGTCACGAGGCAGACCGGGGCGCGGCGGCGGGCGCGTCGGAGAGGTATGGGGAGCGGCATGGCGCGGGTACCACCACGGGTGGCGCCGGTTCGACCGACGGGGGCGCTGCCCGGTGCGAACGGCACCGGGGGAAGTCGAGGGCAGGGGACGTTGTGATCGTCTGGGTCAATGGCACATTCGGGGCGGGCAAGACGAGCGCCTGCCGCGAGCTGGTGGAACTGCTGCCCGGGAGCGTGCTCTTCGATCCCGAGCTGGTGGGCTTCGGCCTGCGCCGGATGCTCCCGGCCGACCGGTTGGCGACGGTGTCCGACTTCCAGGACCTGGCGGCCTGGCGCCGGCTGGTCCCCGAGACGGCGGCGGCGCTGCTCGGTGAGGTCGGGGGCCCGCTGGTGGTCCCGATGACCCTGCTCAGGGAGGACTACCGGGACGAGATCTTCGGCGATCTGGCCTCGCACGGGATCACGGTGCACCACGTCGTGCTGGACCCTGAAGAAACGATCCTGCGCGACCGCATAGCCCACCGCGAGGAGTGCCCGGGCGATCCGCAGGGCAGCGAGCGGGTCCGCACCTGGTGCCTCGAACACCTGCCCCACTACCGCGCCGCCCGCCGCTGGCTGGTCGGGGACGCCCGGATGATCGACACCAGCGAGCTCTCCCCCCGGGAGACCGCGCACCGGATCGCCGAGCTGGTCCGGGTCGGCGCCGCCCGCTGTCCGATCGTCCAGACCCCGGACCCGACCGGGGACACCGTGGCCTCCGCCGTGCTGTTCTTCGACGAGCAGGACCGCGTGCTGCTGGTCGACCCGGTCTACAAGCCCGACTGGGACTTCCCCGGCGGCGTGGTCGAGCGCGGCGAGGCCCCCACCGACGCCGCCCTGCGCGAGACCGCCGAGGAGCTGGGCCTGCGCCTGGACCCGTCCGCGCTGCGCCTGCTCGCCGTCGACTGGGAGCCGCGCACCGGCCCCCGCCGCGGCGGCCTGCGGCTGATGTACGACGGCGGCCTGCTGGACGAGGAGGGCCGGCAGCACCTGCTGCTCCAGCAGGAGGAGCTGCGCAGCTGGCGATTCGTCACCCTGGACGAGGCCGGCGAGCTGCTGCCGCCGGGGCGCTACCGGCGGCTGGCGGCCGCGCTGGACGCGCGGCGGAGCGGCGAGCTGCAGTACCTGGAGGCGGGGAGCCGGGTGGCCGTCGGGCTGGCGAGCACGGCGGACGCGGCGTAGGGCCGGTAGGGCGGACGCGGCTGGTCGGTCGGTGCCCTCGGTCGGCGCGGGGCAGGGGCGGGAGGCCGGCACGGTGGCCCGTGGAACCCCATCCGGTGCACCTCCGGTGCGCCGTGCCGCGGTGGCGGGCGGGAGGATGGGGGCATGCCGTTCACGCTGAGCCATCCCGCCGCCGTCCTGCCCCTGCTGCGTGCCGCCGGCGCGCGCGGGCCCCTGGTGGCCTCGGCGCTCGTCGCCGGGTCGATGGCGCCGGACGTCCCGTTCTTCGCCGAGTCCCTGCTGCCCGGGGTGTACGGCCACGGCGGGCTGACGCACCGCTGGTGGGCGGTGCCGACGCTGGACGTGGCGGTCGCCGGCGCACTGGTGGCCGGCTGGCACGGGCTGCTGCGCGGGCCGGTGGTGGCGCTGCTGCCCGAGCGCTGGGCGGGCGGCGCCGAGGCGCTGACCGCCCGCCGGACTGCGGACGCCCGGGACTCCGGGGACACCCGGGGCCCCGCAGGCGTCGGGGCGGTCGGTGGCGCGGCGTGGTTCGCGGCCTCGGCGGCGATCGGCGCGGCCACCCACGTCGGCTGGGACGCGTTCACCCACGGGGGCCGGCTGGGGGTGCGGCTGCTGCCCGTACTGGACCGGCGGGTGGCCGGGGTCCCGCTGTACGAGGCGGTGCAGTACGGCAGTTCGGCGCTCGCCCTGGCAGCGCTGGGCGGCTGGGCGGTGCGTGCGGTGCGGGCCGTGGAGCCGGTGCGGCCGGCCGTGCGGCTCGCGCCCCGAACCCGTCGCGCGGCCGTCGCGCTGCTGGGCGCGGCGACGGCCGCCGGGGTGGTGCACCGGCTGAGCCCACTGCGGCGGAACCTGGTGCCGGAGGTCTGCTTCGGTGCCGGGGCCGGGCTCGCGGCGGGCGCGGTCGGGTACGCGGCGGTGCTGGCGGCCGCCCGCCGGCTGCGCGGCGGACGGCCGGACGCCGTCGGGCGGACTCCTCGGGGCGTCGCCCCGAAGGTCCGTCAGACGGAGCGCAGTTCGGCGTAGCGGCGGAGGAACAGCGCCTCGGTGAGGGCCATCCGCTCCAGCTCCTGCGGGTCGACGCTCTCGTTGACCGCGTGGATCTGGGTGGTCGGCTCCTCGACGCCGATCAGCACGATCTCGGCCTGCGGGTAGAGCGAGCGCAGGGTGTTGCAGAGCGGGATCGAGCCGCCCTCGCCGGAGGTGACCATCGGGGTGCCGAAGGCCTCGGCCATCGCCTCGCCCATCGCCTCGTACGCCGGGCCGCCGGTGTCGGCGCGGAACGGAGCGCCGTTGCCCTGGCGCTCGACGGTGAGCCGGGCGCCGAGCGGCACCTGCGCCTCCAGGTGGGCGACCAGCGCGTCCTGGGCGGCGTGCGGGTCCGAGCCCGGCGCGACGCGCAGGCTGATCAGGGCCTTGGCGGTGGCCTGGACGGAGGAGGTGGCGCCGATCACCGGCGGGGCGTCGATGCCGAGGACGGTGACGGCCGGGCGGGCCCAGAGGCGGTCCGCGATGGTGCCGGTGCCGGTCAGGGCGACGCCGTCGAGCACCTTGGCGTCGGCGCGGAACTGCTCCTCCGGGTACTGCACACCGGACCAGGTCTGGTCGGCGGTCAGGCCGGCCACCGCGACGTCGCCGTTCTCGTCGTGCAGCGAGGCCAGTATCCGGACCAGGGACTGGAGTGCGTCCGGGGCGGCGCCGCCGAAGGCACCGGAGTGCAGGTTGCCGGCCAGCGTGGTGACCGTGGCCTCGACGACCGTCATGCCGCGCAGCGAGGCGGTCACGGTGGGCAGGCCGGGGGCGAAGTTGCCGGTGTCGCCGATGACGATGGCGTCGGCGGTGAGCAGCTCGGGGTGGGCCTCGGCGTAGCGCTCCAGGCCGCCGGTGCCCTGCTCCTCGGAGCCCTCGACGATGATCTTCAGACCGACCGGGTAGGCGTCGCCGTGGACCTGACGCAGCGCCCGCAGGGCGGTCAGGTGCATCAGGATGTTGCCCTTGCAGTCGGCGGCGCCGCGCCCGTACCAGCGGCCGTCGCGCTCGGTCAGCTCGAAGGCGGGGCTGAGCCAGGCGGCCTCGTCCAGCGGGGGCTGGACGTCGTAGTGGGAGTAGAGCAGGACGGTCGGCGCGCCCTCGGGGCCGGGCAGCTCGCCGTAGACGGACTGGGTGCCGTCCGGGGTGTCCAGCAGCCGGATGCCGGTCAGACCCTCGGCGGCGAAGGCCTCGGCGACCCAGTGCGCGGCCTTCTCGCACTCCTCGACCGGGAACTGGCGCGGGTCGGCGACCGAGGGGAAGGCGACCAGCTCGGCGAGGTCGGTGCGGGCACGGTCCATCAGGGACCGGACGGCGTCGGCCAGGGGCTGTGACATCGGGGCTCCGAGGAGACGGTCCGCCCTGGGGTGGAGCGGGCGGAGGAGGTGGTTTGCGGTAGTGCCGATCATAGGCGGGCGGAACGGGGAGTTCCGAGGGAGCGGGGTGAGCGGGTGGCTCCGGTGCGGGGGCGGCGCGCTCGCCAGACGGGGCCGGACGCATAGGATTGCTCGACGTGACTGACTCCGGAAGCTCCGATTCCCGCAGCCCGCTCGACAGCCCGGCCGAGAACGGTCCGACCGACGACGCGGCCGCGCCGCTGGACGGCGTCTGGGACGTCGTGGTGGTCGGCGCCGGACCGGCGGGCTCCTCGGCCGCGCACGCCGCCGCGGCTCAGGGCCGCCGGGTGCTGCTGCTCGACAAGGCCGAACACCCCCGGTACAAGACCTGCGGCGGAGGCATCATCGGCCCCTCCCGGGACAGCCTGCCGCCGGACTTCCGGCTGCCGCTGCAGGACCGGGTGCACGCCGTCACCTTCGCCTACGACGGCAGGTACACCCGCACGCGGCGGTCCAAGCGGATGCTGTTCGGCCTGGTCAACCGTGACGAGTTCGACCTGCGCCTGGTGCAGGCGGCCAAGCAGGCCGGGGCGGTGCTGGTCACCGGAGTGACCGTCACCGGCGTCGAGCAGCGGGGCGGCGAGCACCGGACGGCGCTGGTGACGGCCGCCGACGGGCGGACCTTCGAGGCCCGTGCGGTGGTCGGCGCGGACGGCAGCGCGAGCCGGATCGGCCGGCACGTCGGCGTGACCTTCGACCAGATCGACCTCGGCCTGGAGGCGGAGATCCCGGTGCCGGCGCAGGTCGCCGCCGACTGGGCGGGCCGGATCCACCTCGACTGGGGCCCGCTGCCCGGCAGTTACGGCTGGGTGTTCCCGAAGACCGAGACCAGCAGCCTGACCGTCGGCGTCATCTCGGCGCGCGGCGACGGCGAGCGGACCAAGCAGTACCTCGCCGACTACATCCGCCGGCTGGGCCTGTCCGGGTTCACCCCCCAGGTCGAGTCCGGGCACCTGACCCGCTGCCGGGCCGAGGACTCGCCGCTCTCCCGCGGCCGGGTGCTGGTCGCCGGGGACGCGGCCGGACTGCTGGAGCCGTGGACCCGCGAGGGCATCTCGTACGCGCTGCGCTCGGGCCGGCTGGCCGGCGAGTGGGCGGTGAAGGTCGCCGAGGCGGGCGACGCGGCGGCGGTGCGGCGCGAGGCGCTGAACTACGCGTTCGCGGTCAAGGCCGGGCTGGGCGTGGAGATGCGCGCGGGCAAGCAGCTTCTGGGAGCCTTCGAGCGACGGCCGTACCTGTTCCACGCGGCGGTCTGCCTGGTGCCGGCGGCCTGGCGGGCCTTCGCCCGGACCACCCAGGGGCAGACCTCCTTCTCCCAGGTGCTGCGGCAGTACCGGGCCGCGCGGCGGCTGACAGCGATGGCCTCGCGGTAGCGCGGCCGTCGTGATGCGGGGCCGGTGCTCCTCCCCGGTGCGGGGAGGAGCACCAGCCCCGTGCTGCCTGCTGCGCGGGCTGCGCGGGCCCGGGTCGCGGCGGGCGTGTACGCGGGCCCGGCCGTGTACGTGGGCCCGGGCGGGGCCGGGCGGACTACTTGAGGCCGGTGTCCAGCGCGGACATCAGGGTGCCGGACGGGGTGTCGCCGGACATCTCCCAGATCATGCCGCCGAGCAGGTTCTTCGACTTGAGGTAGGCGGTCTTCTGCGCGATCGACCAGGCGTCGTCGAAGGTCCACCACTGGCCGCCGGCTCCCGTGTAGCCGTACGTCGCAATGGACTTGGGGTCGTGGTAGACCTTGAGGCCGGAGAGGCCGGTGATCAGGTTGTTGTACCCGCGGGTACCGGCCTCGTCGGAGAACTGGCCCGGTGCGGCGCCGTTCGCCGACTGCCAGGCGCCGTTCGCGCCGCCGTCCGCGACGCTCTGCCAGCCGCGCCCGTAGAACGGGAAGCCGATGGTCAGCTTGCGCGGGTTGACCCCGGCGTTCAGGTACGTCTGGACGGCCGTGTCCACGCTGAAGTGGGTGGTGTACGGGTCGTTCGGGTCCTGGTAGAGGTTGGAGGCGTGGCCGGTGCGGTTCGGCTCCCAGGAGTTGTCGCTGCCCGAGCCGTGGAAGTCGTAGCCCTGGACGTTGGCGATGTCCAGCGAGCCGAAGATCTTCGAGAGGTCCCAGCCGGCGGCGACCTTCGCCGGGTCGGCCGGGGTGAAGGCGGTGAGCAGCTTGTGCGAGCCGCCCAACGCGTCCAGCTGCTTGCGGAATTCGGCCAGCAGCAGGGTCAGGTTGCCCTTGTCGTTGGCGCTCCAGTGGTTGCCCGGGTGGCCGTCGCCGGAGCCGGGCCACTCCCAGTCGAGGTCGATGCCGTCGAAGATGCCGGCGGCCACGCCGTCGCCGCCGGCGCCGTTGTAGGCCGGCAGGTTGCCCTTGATCCAGGTGTCGATGCAGGACTTGACGAACTTCTGCCGGGACGCGTCGGTGGCGGCGGCGTCGGAGAAGTACTTGGAGTAGGTCCAGCCGCCGAGCGAGACGACCACCTTCAGGTTCGGGTACTTGGCCTTGAGCTTCTTCAACTGGTTGAGGTTGCCGCGGAGTTTGCCCCAGCCGTCGTCGGCCACGCCGTCCACCGACTGGTCGGCGCTCATCGCCCGGCCGTAGTCCGCGTCGGCGTCACCGGCGCCGGTGCCCTGGTCCGGGTCCTCCGGGTTGCCGCTGGTGCCCTTGGTGACGCCCGCCATGCAGGTCAGGTTGACCGGATCGATGTTCTCGAAGGCGTAGTTGATGACGTCGAGCTTGGCGGCGGCGCCCGAGGTGTCCAGGTTCTTGACGAAGTACTGGCGGCCGTAGATGCCCCACTGGACGAAGTAGCCGACCCGGGCGTACTTTCCGGCGCCGACCAGGTCCGAGGTGGTCACGGAGAGCGGGGCGGACGCGGGTGAGGCGTTGTCGGCGGGGTCCCGGGCCTTCACGGTGAAGGTGTAGGCGGTGGACGGCGACAGGCTGCCGACGGTCGCGCCGAGCGTGCTGCCGGTGACCGTGGCCGCCAGGGTGCTGCCCTGATAGACGTCGTACGCGGCGACCCGGACGTTGTCGGTGGCGGCGTTCCAGGAGAGCTTCACGTCCGTCGAACTGACCGCCGTCGCGCGGAGGTTGGTCGGTGCGGTGGGCGGTGAGGTGTCGGTGGACGGGTCGAAGGTGGACGCGGTGACGGACGGGCTGAGCGGGCCGGTGTTGCCGCGGCTGTCCTTGGCCCGGACGGTCAGGGTGTACGAGGTGGCCGGGGTCAGGCCGGTGACCAGGACGCCGGCGGACGCGCCGGAGGCGAGCACGGTGCCGCCGCTCAGCACGTCGTAGCCGACGACCGGGAAGTCCCCGCCGGTGGCGGCCGGCCAGCTCAGTGCGAGGGTGTGCGCGGTGGACTCGGTGACCGTCGGGGTGCCCGGCGCGGACGGCGGGACGTCCGCGGAGCCGTCGCACTTGTCACCGTTGATACGGCAGTTGAGCGGGGTGGAGACCGGCCCGTTGCCCACGAACCAGAAGCTGTACGGCTCGGTGGTGCTGTGGGCGTTGACGGTGGAGTTGTAGAACGCCGCCGTGGCGGTGACGTGCCGGCCGTTGACGGTGGCGGTGCCGTTGTAGCTGTTGCCGATGGTGACGCCGGCCGGGAGGTCGAACTCCAGGGTCCAGCCGCTCACCGCGGTGGCGTTGTCGTTGTGGACGATGTAGGTGCCCTGCCACCAGGAGCCGTTGTCGGCGGTGGTGAAGGTGGCGGTGAGCTTTCCGGCGGCGTTCGCCGGGGCGGCCAGCGCGGTGAGCGCGGCGAGGGGAAGGAGCAGGACGGAGAGCAGTGCCAGCAGTCTGCTGCGCACGCGCGGGCGCCCGGCCCGGGATCGAGCGGACATGGTTCTCCCTGTGGCTGTGGGGGTTGAACAGGGTGACGTAGAACCTTGGTTGATCCATTGATCCATTGATCCATTGATCCATTGATCCATTGATCCGTGTGCGATCGATGCCTGTGCCGTGGGGAGGCGAAGGCATGGGAACTGTAGGAGGACTGGACCAATGCGTCAACAGGTCTGTACCACTGATGGGCTCCCGGTCCCCGCTCCCGTCAGCTCGTCCCCGAGCGGGCTGCGCCGGTACAGCACCGAGCGGCCGTGCCGGGCCCGGGTGACCAGGCCGGTGGCGGCGAGAACGGAAAGGTGCTGGCTGACCGCGCCCGGGGTGACGCCGAGGCGGAAGGCGAGGTCGGTCGTGGAGGCGGGCTCGGCGAGCAGCGCGAGCAGCCGGGCCTTCGGCGCGCCGACCAGCGCCGCCACGGCCTGCGGCGGCACCGGCGCGCCCCGGCCGGCCAGCCCGGCCTGTCCGCGTGCCGGATAACTGATCTGCGGCGCACGGTCATTGCTGATCATCGTGATCGCGCCGCGGACGAAGAAGGTCGGACAGAGCACCAGGCCGCGCCCGTCCACGGGCGTCTCCACGTCCCCGTCCGTCCAGTTCCGGCTGATCGACAGGACGCCGTTCTCCCAGTGGAGCCGGTGGTCCAGGTCGGCGAAGAGGGCCGCCGCGCCGTGGTGGGCGAGCAGCCGGGCGCGGTAGACCAGGTCGGCCTCCAGAACGGCGCGGGCCTGCGGCCACCAGGTCGGGGCGAGGCACACCTCCCAGTACTCCTCCAGTGTGTCGGCGATCCGCGCCAACAGCCCTTCCGGGCGGGCGAGTCCGGCGGCGAGTGCGGCGGGCAGCGGTTGGCCGTGCGAGAGGAACGTCTGCTCCAGTTCGGCGCGCAACTGCTCCGGCGGGAACGCCCGGACGGTCGCGATCTCGGAACGGAACTCGGGGGAGGGGGAGGTGGGGCGCGGCGTCAGGAAGTCGGGGACGAAGCGGTTCTCGGCGACGAGCGAGAGCAGAAGACGGGAGTCCAGCCGTTCGAAGGCGGGCCTGAGCTGCTCGAAGGCCCTGGTCTGGAGGTGGTAGACGCCCGGGTGGGTCCACATCCGCAGGCTGAGCGCCGCCTCGTGGATCGGGGAGACGGCGAACCAGGTGGTGGCGAGGTCGGCCAGGCGGAGCGTGAACCGGTGCACGGGGCATCCTTCTGCGGGGAGCGGCCGGGGCGGGCAGTCCGGCTTCGGATTCAGCCAGAGCCTAAAGGAGTACTGGTCCGCTCCGGCGCGCGGTGGGATCCATGCATGACCACCTCGACGGCGGAGTCCTCCGCACCTTCCCCTGCCGTGCCCGAAGACCGGGCTGCGCCTGCGACCCCCCGTGCCACCGGGGTCGCCGCCGCGCTGCGACGCCGGCTGCACCCCGACCCGACGGTCCGTCGGCTGGCGGGGATCACCCTGGTCAACACGGTGGGCAACGGCCTCTCCCTCTCCGTCGCGGTGCTGTTCTTCACCCGGGTGCTCGGCCTGAGCGCCGCCCAGCTGGGCCTCGGGATGACCGCCGCCGGCCTGTGCGGAGTCGCCGCGAGCGTGCCGGCCGGCCGGGCCGCCGACCGCTGGGGCGCGCGGCGGGTGCTGGTGGTGCTGGTGTCGGTGCAGGCGATCGGCACCGCCGGGTACGCGCTGGTGCACAGCTACCCGGCGTTCGTCGCGCTGGCCTGCCTGGTCTCCGCCGTCGACCGCGGCTCCGCCGCCACCCGGAACGCGCTCTACGCCGAGGTGCTGCCCGCCGACCGCCGGGTGGTGGGCCGGGCCCACCTGCGGGTGGTGACCAACGTCGGGATCTGCCTGGGAACGGCCATCGGCGCGATCGCGCTCCAACTGGACACCCGGCCGGTGTACCTGACGGCGATCCTGGCCGACGCCGCCTCCTTCGTGGCCGTCGCCGTGCTGTTCCACCGCCTCGACATCCCGCGGCGCCCGTCGATGACCGGAGCGTCGGCGCCGTCCGAGCCGTCGGCGTCCGGGGCGGCAGTGTCCGAGCTGTCCGAGCCGTCCGAGGCGTCGGAGTCCGGGGCAGCAGGGTCCGAGCCGTCCGCGAAGACCGGAGTCGCGAATCCGTCGGACCCGTCGGGCCGGGGCGTCAAGCAGGGCCGGCGGCCGAACCCGGCGCTGCGGGACGGTCCGTTCCTGGCCGTGACGGTGCTGAACGCACTGTTCTGCCTGCAGTTCGCCGTCCTTGAGGTCGGCATACCGCTCTGGATCGTCCAGGAGACCGACGCGCCGCGGATCACCGTCGCGGGCACCCTGATCGTCAACACCCTGCTGGTGATCACCCTGCAGGTGCGGGCCACCCGGGGCACCGAGGAGCGGACGGGGGCCGCCCGGGCCTGCGGGCGCGCCGGAGTGGTGCTGGCCGCCTCCTGCCTGGTCGTCTCGCTGGCGCACGGCCTGCCCGCGGGTGTCGCGGCCGTGGTGGTGCTCGGCGGGGTCGCGCTGCAGTCGCTCGGCGAGGTCGCCGCGCAGGCGGGCGGCTGGGCGCTCAGCTACGACCTCGCGGGCGAGCGCGATCACGGCGCCTACCAGGGCGTGTTCAACGCGGGGACGGCGGCGGCGCTGATGGCCGGTCCGGCGCTGGTCGGCGCCCTGGTCATCGGGTACGGCATGGTCGGCTGGGTCGTTCTGGGCGCGGTGCTGGCCGCGGCGGGCCTGGCGATGCGCCCCGCCGTCCGGTGGGCCGGGCGGCGGGAGGCGAGCCCCGGCGCGGTGTGAGACGCGCCGGCCCCGGGCCGGCTACTCGGGGACGATCGCCATCGCCTCGATCTCCATCAGCACCTCGGGCTTGAACAGGGCGGCCACCTGCATCGCGGAGGAGGCCGGCAGCGGAAGGGAGCCGAAGTGCTCGTCGCGGGCCTCGCGGACGGCCGAGAGGTGGGCGATGTCCGTCATGAAGTAGGTGAGCTTCACGACGTGCTCGAACCCGGCCCCGGCGGCGGCCAGGCAACGCCGCAGGTTCTCGAAGACCTGCCGCGCCTGCGCCTTCGGATCGCCCTCGCCGACCAGGTTCCGCTGCTCGTCGAAGGCGACCTGGCCGGATACCTGGACCATCCGGCCGCTGCCGGTGACGACCTGGGTGTAGCCGGTACCGGGCGCGACTCCGGGCGGTTCGGTGATGTGGGTGAGGTGAGAGGTGGTCATGGTGCGGATCCTGATCCATGATCCGCACAGCCGCAAGCCCAGGCCCCGACGGCCGACCGGCCTCAGCGCACCACCTCGGGCAGTTCGCGCAGGAACGGGCGGTCGGTGGAGGGGAGTTGGGCGACCGGTCCGCCCGAGCGCAGCACCACGTCGAGGACGGCGTCCGGATCGGCGGCGTAACCACCGCTGGCCCAGGCCGCGTTGGCCTCCACCACGGCCCAACGGCCTTCCTCCGTACGCCCGACGTCCACCACGGCGGCACTGGGCAGCGGCGCGTCCGATGCCGACGCGGCCAGCAGGTCGGCGGTGAAGGCGAGCACCTCGGCGGTCTCCCCGCCGGGTGCCCCGGTGGTCTCCAGCGCCGCGACGGACAGGTCACCGTCCACGGCGTAGCGCGAGCCGGCCCGCACCGCGCCGTCCAGGACGAACAGCCGGTACTCGACGCCGAACCGGACGATCTCGCTCACCAGCACCGGTGTGTCACCGTCCAGCAGTTCGGGCCCCGGCAGCGTCCCGCCGTCGGGGTGGACCCGGGCGGCGAACAGCTTGTCCACCGGCGGCTTGACGAAGGCCGGGCGGCGCAGTCGGCGCGCCTCGGCCAGGGTGCCGAAGGAGACCCGGCGTCCGGTCAGCGCGAGCGGCAGCCGGGTCAGCCAGTCGGCGGCGGGCTCCAGCAGGCCGAGGCCGAGCTCCCGTCCGACGGCGTCGCCGAACAGCGGTCCGCCGTACACGTGCACCGCCGAGCCGCGCAGCCCGGGCGGTGCCTGCCAGGACGTCGCGGTGCACGCCCGCAGGCCGCGGCGTCCGGCGGCGGTGCGCAGCTGGAGGCCCGTCTCGTTGATGCGCGGCGCGAGCAGCAGGACGGGATCGGCGGTGGTCATGGCGACGATGCTGCCCCCGGTGCGGGGCCCACCACCACCGGATTTCGGCGGGGAGGAGCGGCCGGGAGCCGGTACCGCCCGACCGGTCCGCTCCGGCCGAGGGACGGGTGGGCTCTGGCCGAGGGGCGGGTGGGCTCTGGCCGAGGGGTGGGTGGTCATGCCAGAGTCGTGCCGCGTTGTCCGGGGCACCTCCCGGACCGCACCCGCAGTTCCGACCCACCCGCAGTCCGACCCACCCTCAGCCGGAAAGCAGGCCCGCCGATGACCAGCGCAGCGCCCCTCGTCCACGTCAGCACCGCCGACGCCGTCACCACGCTCACCCTCGACTCGCCGCACAACCGCAACGCGCTCTCCACCCGGCTGATGGCCGAGCTGCACGCCGGGCTGGCCTCCGCCGCGGCCGACCCGGAGGTCCGCGCGGTGGTGCTCGGACACACCGGCAAGGTGTTCTGCGCGGGTGCCGACCTCTCCGAGGCGACCGGCGCGGACCCGACGGTCGGCCCGCGCGGCCTGGTCGAGCTCCAGCGGGCGATCGTGGACTGCGCGAAGCCGGTGATCGCCGTCATCGACGGGCACGTCCGGGCCGGCGGGCTCGGTCTGGTCGGCGCGGCCGACCTCGCCGTCGCCGGACCGGCCTCGACCTTCGCCTTCACCGAGGTGCGGCTCGGCCTCGCGCCCGCCGTCATCTCGCTGCCGCTGCGCCCGAAGCTGGAGCCGCGCGCCGCCTCCCGCTACTACCTCACCGGCGAGGTCTTCGACGCCGCCGAGGCCGCCCGGATCGGGCTGATCACCAGCGCCACCGACTCCGCCGAGTCCACCGGCGTGGTGCTGAAGGGCCTGCTGGACGCGCTGCGCCTGGGCTCCCCGCAGGGCCTGGCAGAGTCGAAGCGGCTGGCCAACGCCGAGGTGGTGCGCTCCTTCGAGCGGGACTCGGACGAGCTGGTGGAGCTGTCGGCGCGGCTCTTCGGCTCGGAGGAGGCGCAGGAGGGGATGCGGTCGTTCCTGGAGAAGCGGCCCGCGCGCTGGGTGCGCTGACGGCAGTTCCCCGGCTGCCGGGTCCGCTCGCCCGAGTCTGCTGGCCCGAGTCTGCTGGCCCGGGTCCGCTCGCTCGGGTCCGCTCGCTCGGGTCCGCTCGCTCGGGTCCGCTCGCCCGGGGGCGGCGCCGCCCCCGGGCGTCGCGGCCGCCCGGCCGCGGCGGCGTCACGACCAGCGGACCGCCGCCGCGTCGCTCCAGAGACCGAGCAGGTCCTGGTCGCCGATCGCCTTGGTCTCCGTGGCCCGCTCGGCGGACAGCCGGTTCCACAGCAGCGGGTAGAGCTCGTGGGCAGGGCCGGTGAGGGTCAGGTCGGCCGGCTCGGAGCTCTCGCCGGTGGTGACGACCGGAGGCTCCTGGGTGATAGTCAGTCGCCAGGAGCCGGCCCCGTCGGTGGCCCGGACCTGGAGGGTGCGCGGCCGGTCGCTGCGCAGCGCGGAGCGGCTGCGGGTCATGAAGCCGCTGACCAGCTCGTCGATGCCGTCCAGGGCGAGGGTGGTGTCCACGACCGGACCGGGCGTCCCGGCGGCGGCGTCGGCGTCATGGCGGTGGATGGAGGTCTCGTGCGCCTGGCGCCGGGCCCAGAACGCCAGCGGGCGGGGCGAGGGCAGGAAGGTCCAGCACTCCAGGTCGGCGGGCGCGGCGGTGAGCACGTCCACCAGGGCGGCGTGGCCCTCGCGGTACCAGTCGAGCAGTGCGGCGTCCGAGGGCACCGGCCCGACGGCGGCCTGCGCGTCCGCCTCGTCCGGCCGGGCCCGCAGGCCCTGGGAGGGAATGGTGGCGGCCCAGCGGTGGACGGAGCCGATGTGCCGCAGCAGGTCCGTCAGCCGCCACTCCGGGCAGGTCGGTACGGGGGCGGACAGCTCGGTGCGGGCTGCGGCCTCGGCGAGCCGGGTGCCTTCGAGGCGCAGCGCGTCGATGTGCTCGGTGATCTCCATGCGACGGAGTCTTCCACCGCGATCGGCCGCCGGTCGCGGACTTCGGACATTTCCTCGGACGCCTCCCGGCGATCGGGCGGACGCTACGGGCCGGTAACGTGAGCGCATGCCGATAACCCGTTCCCTCGTCTCAGCCGTCCGGACCGGTGGCCGCCGCGCCGCCGGACGCCTGGTCCACCGGGGCTGGCGCTGGGTGCAGCGGACCGGCGCGGTCACCAACCGCAACCCCGGCCCGTACCGGTTCGGCGAGCTGGGGGACGGCACGACGCTCAGCTTCCCGCTCGGGGCGGTGTTCAACGAGCAGTGGATCACCATCGGGCCGTTCTCGATCATCGGCGAGCGGGTCACCATCAGCGCCGGGTTCCTGCCCGGGCTCGACCTCGGGCCGGAGCCGATCGTGCGGATCGGCGGCGGCTGCGTGATCGGCCGGGACAGCCACATCGTCGGCCACCAGTCGATCGTCATCGGCGACGACGTGTGGACCGGGCCGGGCGTGTACATCAGCGACCAGGCGCACGAGTACCGGGACACCGAGCTGCCGATCGGCAAGCAGTGGCCGCGCAACGAACCGGTGGAGATCGGCGCGGGCAGCTGGATCGGCACCGGTTCGGTGATCCTGCCGGGGGCGCGGATCGGCCGCAACGTGGTGGTCGCGGCGGGGGCCGTGGTGCGCGGCGAGGTGCCCGACCACAGCGTGGTCGCCGGGGCGCCGGCCAAGGTGGTGCGCCGCTGGACCGAGGACGAGGGCTGGCAGCCGCCGCTGCGCCACGACGCTCCGCAGCCGGTGCCGGACGGCGTGACCGCGGAGCAGCTGCGCGCCCTGGTCGGTTGGGACCTGCGACTGCCGGGGGAGTCGGGCTGACGTCGCTCGCGAAGGGGCCGGCGCTCTTCGCCGGTGCAGTGCCTTGAACTCGCGAGCGGCCTGAACTACCCCGCGAGGGAAGCCTGTTCGGCGGTGCGGGCGGCGATGGCGGCGGTGATCCGCGGGACGTCGGCGGGGCGCGTCGGATCCAGGCCGGTCAGCGCGGCGATCCGGCGCAGCCGGTAGTCGACGGTGTTCGGGTGCAGGTGCAGGGCGCTCGCGGTGTGCCGGCGGTTCAGGCCCCCGGCCAGGTGGGTGCGCAGGGTGATGAGCAACTCCCCGCTGTCGGCCAGCGGTTCGAGCAGTGCGGCGAGCCGGGAGCGGGCCTGGCCGGGCCGGGTGAGCTGGTACTCCAGCAGGATGTCGTCCAACCGGTGCAGGCCCGGAGGCCGGCCGAACGCCCGGGCCACGTCCAGGACTTCGTGGGCGAGGGCGGCCGCGCCGGGCACCTCGGCGGGGGCCGCGGAGGCCGCCCCGGCCAGAACGGGGGCGCCGGCCGTGCGGGCCGCCGCGGCGAGGGTGGCGGCGAGCAGTGGCCAGGGCGCCTCGTCGGGATCGTCCCCGTCCGGACCGGGTGACGGCCCGAACGGGACGAGCACCAGGCCGCCCGTGGGGGTGAGTGCGGTGAGTGCCGACTGCCGGGTGCGGTGGTCGAGTTCGGCCTCGAAGCGGCGGAGCTTACGGCGGGCGGCGATGCCCGGGTCGATGCCGGGGGAGTGTTCGTCGGGGTGGTCGGCGACGGACAGGCAGAGTACGGCGTACCCCGTGGGCAGCCGGAGCCCGGCGCGGCCGGCGGCCCCGTCGGCGGGGGTGCCCGCGAGGAGCGCGCCGAGCAGGGAGTGCCGGGTGGCGCCGCGCCGGTCGGTGGCCGGGTGCCGGCCGTCGAGGTAGCCCGCCCCGGCGGCGGTGGCGGCCCGGCGGAGCTGGTCGAGCAGCAGCCGGTTGAGAACGAGCAGGTCGCCGGCGTCGCCGTCCCGGGCGTGCCGGGTCACGAACTCCCAGCAGACCTCCAGGCCGAGGTGGTGGGCGAGCAGCACGGCGTCCAGCGGCAGGCCTTCCTCTGCGCGCCGGGCGGCGGCCTCCCGGACGGCGGTGAACTCCTCGGCGGGGCCGGGGACTCCGGTCCGTACGGTGTGGGCGAGGGCGCGGATGCGGCGTTCGGTGTCCCGGGTCAGCTCGCCGGTGAGTTGCTCGCGGGGCATCCGGCGGTAGGCTGGCACCCGCTCCACCAGGGCGGCGACCACGGTCTCGGCCAGCTCCCGTGCGCCGCCGAGCAGTCGCTGGTCGGCCGGGAGCCCGCCGATCGCCGGGACGCGCCAGTCCGGCGGCCGGTCGGAGGTGTTCGGGGGCGGGCAGTGGGGTGCGTTGTGACCGGTCACAGAGAACACCGTCCAGGTCTGGGGAACGCCCAAGGGCCGGGCCGGAGGGGCGACCGCATGATGGAGCCCTCGGGTTACCTGTTGGTAACAAACTTCCACTGTGGAGGCAACAGTTGAGAACCCCACTTCTCCGCTTCCCCGCAACTCCCGTGCGCGGCAGGGCCGGTGGCGCGCTGGGCGTCCTGCTGCTGGCGGGGGCGCTGCTGGCCGGGGCGTCGGCGTCGCCGGCGGGCGCCGCCACGTCCCCTTCGGCGCCGGCTGCCGCCGCCGTGACCGCAACGCCTGACGGATCCGCCGACCTGCCGCCCGACGGTGACACGGTGGCCTCACCGCCCGGCGCCAACGACTGGACCTGCCGGCCGAGCACCGCGCACCCCGACCCGGTCGTCCTGGTGCACGGCACCTTCGCCAACCGCTACGAGAACTGGCTGGCGCTCTCCCCGCTGCTGAAGAGCCTCGGGTACTGCGTCTTCGCCCTCGACTACGGGACCATCCCCGGCATCACCTCCAGCGGCAGCGGCCTGCTGCTGCCGATCGGCGGCCTCGGGCCGGTCCCGGAGTCGGCGGCCCAACTCGCCCGGTTCGTGGACCTGGTGCGCAACGCGACCGGTGCCGCCAAGGTCGACATCGTCGGGCACTCCCAGGGCGGCATGATGCCGAACTACTACCTCAAGTTCCTCGGCGGCGCGTCCAAGGTCGGCAGGATGGTCGGGCTGGCGCCGTCCAACCACGGCACGACGCTCGACGGGATCACCAACCTGGTGCCGTACTTCCCGGGCGTCGCGGACCTGATCTTCACGGTCTGCCAGGCCTGCCGGGACCAGGCGGTGGGTTCCGACTTCAACAAGGTGATGGCCTCCCGGCCGGACACCGTGCCGGGAGTGAGCTACACCGTGGTCTCGACGGTCCTCGACGAGGTCGTCACACCGTGGCGGACCCAGTTCCTGAGCGGCCCGGGCGTTGACAACGAGGTGGTGCAGGGGCACTGCCCGGTCTCGCTGGTGGAACACGTCGGGATCGCGTTCTCGCCGACGGCGCTGCACCTGGTGACCAACGCCCTGGACCCGGTGCACGCCACGCCGGTGTTCTGCGGGTGAGTCCGACGGCGGGCCGGTGACGGCGCTCCTGCCTCCGGGTGTTCCGGGAGGCAGGTGCGCCGTTCCGTGCTTCCGTGCCGGTGCGTGGGTGCGTGGGTGCGGCGGCTGCCGGCGTGTCGGCCCGTCCGCCCACCGGCCTGCCCGCTGTCAGGGGGTGGTGCGGAAGCCGACGACGGCGGTGGTGCCGTTCGGGTGCAGCGTGTACGTGCCCGGGGCGTGGAGCAACGCAGCGTCGTAGCGGGTGAGTTCGACGCCGTCGACGGAGGCCGTGCCGGCGAGGCAGACCAGGAGGACGGTGCCTCCGACCGGGACGTTGACCGTGGTGGCCGTGGTGGCCAGCTCCACCGCGGCCTGGACCCGCCCGCGGCGCGTCATCACGTTGAAGTCCACCACCGGGCCGGCCAGCAGGCGGCAGTCGGTGGTGGCGTCGCCGGAGAAGGCGAACGGCCGGAACGGCGCGTCGACCAGCCGCTCGGTGCCGTCGACGGTGAGTGCCATGCCGGGGCCCTCGACCAGGGTGATCACCCGGTCGATCCCGGGAAACGGGGAGAACGGCCCGGCCGAGGCGACGTCCGCGAGGCTGACCCGCCAGTCGAAGGCGTCCAGCCCGGCTCCGGCGGGGAACCCGGCGACTTCCCTGGTCACGCCGCCGCCGTTGAACCACGCCGTCGCCGGGCGCTCGCTCGCCCGCAGTACCTGGAAGCCTTCGCTGCTCGTCATGGCCCCGCATCCTGTCACATGGCGGATGGCGGACAGCGGATGACGGATGACAGATTTCATCATCTGTCATCTGTCATCTGTCATCTGTCATCTGTCATCCGTCGGTTGTCGGCTGTCACCTGTCGGCTGCCACCCGCCGCCCGACCGACAGCGGCAGGAGCGCCGCCACCGTGGCCGCGAGCGTCACGGTGGTGAGGGCCAGCGGCAGTCCGGCGGCGTCGGCGAGGAAACCGATCACCACCGGGCCGATCAGCATCCCTCCGTAGCCGAGCGAGGAGGCGAACGCGACGCCCTGCGGCCCGCCGGCCTCGCCGGCCCGGGCGATGGCGAGCGGGAAGAGGTTGGCCAGGCCGAGGCCGACCAGGACGAACCCGCAGATCGCGACCGGCACCACCGGTGCCAGGGCGGCGATCAGCATGCCGACGGCCGCCGTCAGCCCACCGAGCAGCATCAGCCGGTTCTGGCCGAGCCTGATGGACAGCCAGGTACCGCCGACGCGCCCGCCGGCCATCGCGAATGCGTACGCGCCGTAGCCGGTGGCGGCCACCGCGGAGCTCGCACGGACGTCGTCGGTGAGGTGGAGCGTGGCCCAGTCGGCGACCGCGCCCTCGCCGTACGCGGTGCAGAGCGCGGTGAGGCCGAGCAGCAGGACGAGCAGTCGGGTGCGGGCGCGGACCGACCCGGCATCCGCCGTCGCGATTCCGGACGGCTCCGCGGCACGGCCCGCACGATCCGGTGCGACGGCTGCCGCCGCCGGGCTGCGCAGCAGGACGATTCCCGCGCCGACCGTGACGGCCATGCCCAGCGCGGCGCTGAGGGCGAGCGCCCACGCGGTACTCAGCGGGCCGGCGAGGAGTCCGCTGACCCCGGTGCCGACCAGCCCGCCGAAGCTGTACCCGGCGTGGAAGCTGGGCATCACGGGCCGCCGCAGCTGCGCGACCAGGTCGACGGCGGCGCTGTTCATCGCGACGTTGGCCCCGCCGTACCCCGCGCCGAACAGCAGCAGGACCCCGCCGAGCGCGGTGACCGAGTGGGCGTGGGCGGGCAGCAGGACGGCGAGGCTGAGCAGGGCGAGCGAGCCGACGGTGACCGGGCGCGAGCCGTACCGCAGGCAGAGCCGGCCGATCATCGGCATGGTGAGGACGGCGCCGATGGAGAGGCAGAGCAGGGCGAGCCCGAGGGCGCTGTGCGAGGCGTCGACCTGCCTGCGGATGTCGGGGATGCGGACGACCCAGGCGGCGAAGAGGAAGCCGTCGATGGCGAAGAACGCGGTGAGGGCGACACGTGCGGCCCCCCAGGGGCTGTCGGCCGCCGGGGGTGTGCTGCGAGACTGGGAGGAGGGATGATGGTTCGGGCGCGCGAGTGGACCGATTTTGTTTCGAAGCGACACAAAGTCACAATAGGGGCGTGCAGCTCTCACCATCAAGCCCGAGGCCCGGTACCGGAACCGACTCCGACGCGCAGCGCGACAGTCACCGCCGCGCCGCGCCCGACCGGGGCCGGACGCTGCTGGGTCCTGCGCTCTCCCTGATCCACACGGGCCAGACGCCGACCCGCTCGGCGCTCACCCGAGCACTGGACGTCACCCGGGCCACGGCCGGCGCGGTCACCGCCGAACTGGAGGCGCTCGGCCTGATCACCGTCGACTCGCGCCCGGCGGGCGGGGGCCGCGGCCGCCCCTCGCACCGGCTCGCGATCGACCCGCAGGGCCCGGTCGTGGTCGCCGGGCAGATTCATGCCGACGGACTGAGTGTCACCCTGGCCGGCCTCGGCGGACTGCTCGACCCGCCCCTGCATCTGCCGCTGCCCGCCGCCACCGACCCGGTCCGGATGCTGCGCGCCGTCGCCGTGGCGGGCGCCGAGCTGGCCCGCGCGACCGACCGTCGCTGTCTGGGTGCGGCTCTCGCGCTGCCCAACCCGGTCACCGAGCCGGACGGCGCCGCCCTCGCCGCGCTGCACTTCGCCTGGCCCAGCGGCACCCCGGTCGCCGACCTGTACGACGTCGAGGTCGGACGCGCCGATCACGGTCCCAGGGCAATGCGCCCGCTGCCCACCGCGATCGCCAACGATGCCAACCTGGCCGCGCTCGCCGAGTACCGGCACGGTGCCGGCCGAGGCGCCCGCCACCTGCTCTTCGTCACGTCCGGCCACCGCGGCGTCGGTGGTGCGCTGGTCATCGACGGCCACCTGCACACCGGCAGCGCCGGCCTGGCCCTGGAGGTCGGCCATCTCACCGTCGACCCGCAGGGCCGACCGTGCAAGTGCGGCAACCGGGGCTGCCTCAATTCCGAGACCGACCCCGACGCGCTGTTCGCCGCCGCCGGACTCACCCCGGAACCGGGGCGCCCACTGCTCGACCAGGCGCGCGAGCTGTGCCGGGCGGCCGCGACGGACGACCGGGCGCGGGCGGCGGTGGAGCACGTCATCGACCGGCTCGGGCTCGGCCTGGCGGGCGTCGCCAACATCCTCAACCCCGACCGGGTGGTCCTCAGCGGGCTGCACCTCCACCTGCTGGACGCCGCGCCTGACCGGCTGCGGTCGGTGGTCGCCGAGCGCAGCCTGTGGGGGCGCAGCGGCCGGGTGCCGATCGTCGGCGCGGAGCTGGCGCACGGCGCGCTCGCGGGCGCGGCCGAGCTGGGCTGGGGGCCGTACCTGGCGGATCCGCAGTCGGTGCCGGTTCTGCCCTGACGGCGACCAAGGGCAATAGGGGTCAATAGAGGGCGATGAGGCGATCAAGGCGGTGGAGGCGATAAGCGGAAGCTGGGACTGCGAAAACGGTCACTTATCGTGACTCTTATACACTCGTAGTGAGCAGTGGGGGGTCACTACGAGGGAGACAGCGACTATGAGCACCCAGCGCGGCACCCAGCCCGGTATCGAGCCGGCCGTCGACGTCGACCGCTCCGACCCGGAGTACCGCGCCTGGCTCAAGGAGGCGGTGCGCAAGGTCCAGGCCGACGCCAACCGCTCTGCCGACACCCACCTGCTGCGCTTCCCGCTGCCCGCTCAGTGGGGGATCGACCTCTACCTCAAGGACGAGTCCACCCACCCGACCGGCTCGCTCAAGCACCGCCTGGCCCGCTCACTCTTCCTCTACGGGCTCTGCAACGGTTGGATCCGGCCCGGCAAGCCGGTGATCGAGGCCTCCAGCGGCTCCACCGCCGTCTCCGAGGCGTACTTCGCCCAGCTCATCGGCGTGCCGTTCATCGCCGTGATGGCCAAGAGCACCAGCCAGGCCAAGATCGACCTGATTCAGTTCCACGGCGGCGAGTGTCACCTGGTCGAGCGTTCGGACGAGGTGTACGAGGTCTCCGCCCGGCTCGCCGAGGAGACCGGTGGGCACTACATGGACCAGTTCACCTACGCCGAGCGGGCCACCGACTGGCGCGGCAACAACAACATCGCCGAGTCGGTCTTCGCCCAGCTGCGCCTGGAGCCGCACCCCGAGCCGGCCTGGATCGTGGCCACCGCCGGTACCGGTGGCACCTCGGCGACCATCGCCCGGTTCGTCCACTACATGCAGTACGACACCCGGATCTGCGTCGCGGACCCGGAGAACTCCTGCTTCTTCGACGGCTGGGTGCACCACGACCCGGACGCCGTCTGCGAGAGCGGTTCGCGGATCGAAGGCATCGGGCGGCCACGGATGGAGCCGAGCTTCGTCCCGGGGGCGATCGACCGGATGATGAGGGTGCCGGACGCTGCGTCGATCGCCGCCGTACGGGTGCTGGAGCAGGTGCTCGGCAAGAAGGCGGGGGCCTCCACCGGGACGGGCCTGTGGAGTGCGCTGCGGATCGTCGCCGAGATGCGGGCGGACGGGCGGACGGGCAGTGTGGTCGGCCTGATCTGCGACCCGGGGGACCGCTACCTGGACAAGTACTACTCCGACGACTGGCTGGCGGGCGAGCGGATCGACATCGCGCCCTACCGGGCGGCGCTGGAGTCCTTCCTCGCGGGCGGTGCCTGGGTGGGCTGAGCCCGGCGGGCGGACAGTCGAGGGCAGACGGATGACAACTGTCAGCTGACAGATTTCATCATCTGTTATCTGTTACCTGACATCTGTCGCCTGTTCGCCCTCGCCTGTTCGCCTGGGGCCCGAGGCCGTCACCGCCGGATGACCGCCCGGCCGCCTGCGAGGTCGATCCCCGTACGCTTCGGTGCGCCGTCGTGCTCGTCGTCCCGCAGTACCAGTTCGACCCGCCGCTGCTCCAGTTGCACCCGCTTGCCCGGGTAGAGCAGCGCATGCAGCTCCTCCGTGGCGGTCGCACCCGCACCGCGTCCGCTGCCCGCTTCCGCCGTCGGGCGGGCGCGCAGCCGCCGCACCACCGCGCCCAGGAAGAACACCACGACCAGTCCGGCCGGCAGCAGCAACCCGCCCGCCGCGCCCGTCAGCAGCACGCCCATGTCCGCCTCAACGGCCCGGTGCGGCCGACGAGTTCCCCTGTCGCGACGCTGCCTCCCTGCCCCCTGCCCCAGCCGCCGCCGCTACGGCAGCGGCGCGGCCGGCAGGTCGGCCGGGACGAGCAGCTGGAGTTCCTCCGTGGACGGGTTCGCGAGATGGGCGATCCGCACCGCGTGCCGCTCGACCATGGTCTCGAAGACCTGCCGTGCGGTGCGCCCGTTGCCGAAGGTGGGCCCGCGCTCCAGCCCGCCGAAGTGTTCCAGCAGCGACTTCTCCGTGTCCTCGGAGAGCGCGTACTCGTGCTCGGCGCACTGTGCCCTGGCGATCTCCAGCAGTTCGTCCGCCGTGTAGTCGGGGAAGCCGATGGTGCGGGAGAAGCGGGAGGAGACACCGGGGTTGGCGGAGAGGAAGCGCTCCATCTCGGCGGTGTAGCCCGCCACGATGACGACCACCTCGTCCCGGTGGTCCTCCATCAGCTTGACCAGGGTGTCGATCGCCTCGCGCCCGAAGTCCCGTGCCCCGTCCTCGGGTGCCAGCGCGTACGCCTCGTCGATGAAGAGCACCCCGCCGCGTGCCCGGTCGAAGGCGGCCGCGGTGCGGATCGCGGTGGAGCCGATGTGCTCGCCGACCAGGTCCACTCGGGCCACCTCGACCAGGTGCCCGCGCTGGAGCACCCCGAGCGAGGCGAGGATCTCGCCGTAGAGCCGGGCGACGGTGGTCTTGCCGGTGCCCGGTGCCCCGGTGAAGACCAGGTGCCGGCGCAGCGAGGGCGCTTTGAGTCCGGCCTGGCGGCGGCGACGGCCGACCGAGATCAGGTCGATCAGCGTGCGCACCTCCTGCTTCACTGTGGCCAGTCCGACCAGGGAGTCCAGCTCGGCGAGCGCTTCCTCGGCCGGCCGGCAGTCCGGGATCGGCGAGATGGTCGCCGAGCCGCCCGCTGGCGGTGCCAACACCGGTGCCACCGAGGCCAGTTGGGCCGCGCGCGGCGCCGGTACGTCGGGGGGTCCGAAGGACGGGCCCAGCCCCGGCCCGCGCCCGGACGCCGGTCCGGACCCGCGCCCGGGCCCCGGTCCCGCACCGCCACCGGGGGTGGCGGGGGCGGCCGGTACCGGAGCGGCCGCGACGTCGTCCGAGATGCACCCCTCCGTGACCGGTCCCGGTTCGGAGAACTCGAACCCGGTCCGCTGGTTGTGCTCCGCCCGGCACCGGATGAGCTGGGTCCGGCAGCCGTCGATGATGTGGAAACCGAAGCCCTTGCCCTGGGAGACCCGGCAGTCCTCGAAGGTGCCCCGCCCCTGCGCCGAGACGTACACCCCGGCGTCCGTGCTGGCCCGTACGGTGCAGTCGCGCAGCACCGGGTCGGCGCCCTTGGTGACGATCACGCCGGTGGCCACGTCGGAGATCTCGCAGTCGGTGAGGAGTCCGCCGCTGCCGTGGTCGCGGAACCAGAGCCCGGTGCCCGCCTCCTGCACCCGGCAGGACGCGAGGGAGACGGTGGCCCCGCCGCTGACCGAGACCGCCGAACTGCGGATCCGGCTGAACGAGCAGCCCTCGGCGGTGGCGGCGGAGTCCCGGTCGAGGACGAACAGGGCGTCCGGCAGGTCGTGCAGCGAGCAGTCGGTGAGGGTCAGCCGGGCGCCGTCGCTGACCCACAGTGCCGGGTACTCGCCGGTCGAGCTGTGGATCTGGCAGGACTCGGCGACGGCCTCGGTGCCCTGGTCCCAGACCGACAGCGCCCCGCGCCCGAAGTCCCGGACGGTGCTGTTCGCGAGGCTCAGCCGGGCGCGTCCGCGCAGGTCGGCGCCGTTCTCCGGCAGGTCGTGCACCCGGCAGCCGGTGAGCACCAGCTCGGCCTCGCCGTCCAGGGTCAGGCCGTTGCCGGTGACGCGGTGGATCTCGCAGTCGACCAGCCGCCCGCCCGCCTGCGCCTCGGCCTGCACGCCGCTGCCGCGGATCTCGTAGATCTCGCAGCCGGTCAGCTCGGCCGCGCTGCCGGGGTCGGAGAGCAGGACGCCGGCGCCGGAGGCGTGGTGGACGCGGCAGCGGTCCAGGGCCGCGGTGGCGCCGCCGAGGACCGCCAGTCCGGCCTGTCCGGCGGCGGCGACCTCGCAGTCCTCGAAGGCGGCGGCGGTGTCCGCGCCGCGCAGCCGCAGCCCGAGCCCGCCCGGGTTGGTGACGACGCAGCCGCGCAGGGTCGGCCGGGCGCCGTCGGTGATCTCGATCCCGGCGGCCGAGCGGGTCTCGATCCGGCAGCCGCTGAAGGCGGGTGTCGCCTCCGGCCCGGTGACCAGGACGGCGGGGGTGGAGCTGTCGCCGCCCTCGACGACCAGGTCGCGTACGGTCGCGGCGGCGGTCACGGTGAGCGCCACCCCGGAGGGCGGGTCGATCCGGACCGTCCCCGGACCCTGGGCCGGGACGAGCGTCACGGGCTTGTCCAGGAGCACGTTCTCCCGGAAGGTGCCCGGACGGACGGTCACGGTGTCGCCGGGTTCGGCGGCGGCCAGGGCCTCCGCGAGCGTGTCGTACTCTCCCGCGCGGCGACGCCAGCGGGATGCGCTGTCCTGGGTGACTCGGACCCTGTGCTCAGCCATGACGGTCTGTCGTCCCCACCTTCGTCGAGCCGGCGATCAACGGGCCGTACGCGCGGGGGTGCGCGGGCCGTCCGCCCACCGTAGCGCGCCCACGTGGGTGGTCCGGCCGCCCGCGGTCGCGCGGACACCGGTAGCGTTCAGCGCCGCCACAGGTTCCGACCACTTGTTTCAACGAGCGCGCACAGAGGTGGTTCCGCTCGGGTCGGCTCGCGAAGTCGCACGGGAGGTTGGGACGGGAGGTTGGAACGGCGGTCGGCGCGGGCAGTCGGCGCGATCGGTCGGCACGGCCCGCCCCGCGGAATCCCGGTGCCGCCCGTCCGCCCGTCCGCCCGTCCGCCCGTGTCCGCCCGCCCACGCGCTCAGCGCCCGTCGGCAGGCCAGTGCGCCCCGTCCTCCAGCACCTCGACCTCGTCGCCCAGCCGCAGCGTGCCGAGCGCGTCGCCCTCGATGCCGACCGGCCGCTCGGGGATCAGGTTCTGCCCGAACGCGGCCTTGCGCAGCAGCCGGTGGTGCCGGGCCAGGGTGCGCAGCGGTTCCTTGCCGCGCCGCTCGCCGGTCTCCTGGTCGGTGGTGGTGATCACGCAGCGGCCGCAGGGCTTGACCACCTTGAAGGTGACCGAGCCGATCCGGATCCTGCTCCAGGTGTCCTCGGCCCACGGTTCGGCGCCGCCGACCACCACGTTCGGGCGGAAACGTTCCATCGGCAGGGTCTCGTGGCCGTCCGGGTTCTCGGTGGCGATCAGCTCGTTGAGCCGGTCCAGGGACGCGGTGGTGGTGAGCAGCAGCGGGAAGCCGTCGGCCATCGAGACGTTGTCGTCGGGCCGGCCGTACTCCGGGTCGACCGGCCGGGCGTGCGGGTCGTCCAGGTGCACCAGGCGGTAGTCGCCGAGGTGCTCGGCGATCCACTGGTGCGTCTCCTTGTCGGCCTCGGCGGCGTGGAATCGGGTGCCCCAGACCTCGACGTCGGCGAGCGGGTCGCCGGCCGCGACGGCGGGGGCGGTGACCTCGATCCGGGAGCCGTCCGGGGCGGTCAGGCCGAGGGCGCCTTCGGGCAGCAGTTCGGCGCGGACCTGTCCGAGGACCGCGTTCTCACGCTGGCTGACGAACCGTCCGGTCGCGTCGGCGAGCATCCAGCGACGGTCTCCGGCCAGGCCCCACGGTTGGACCACGGCGGTGTCCGGGCTCAGGCGGTACATCGACTTGACGGGGTAGACGTGGAGTCCGGTGAGCTGCATTCCCCCATCCTGCCAGCCGGTCCCGGTCCGCAGGGAAGGACCCCGGATGCGCACGGACCGCCCGGACGCCGTGGGGGCGTGCCGGGCGGTCCGTGGATGACCCGTTTCTCCGTTCGCCCGGCGCACGGGGCGCTGGGTGCTGCTCAGGTGGTGCGGGTTCGGGCCGTGTGGGGGACGGCCTCGGGGCGGCAGTGGCTCAGTAGCCCTGGCCCTGCGGCTGGTAGCCGCCCTGGAACTGGCCGGGCTCGCTGTACGGGCCCGGGCGCTGCGGCTGCATCGGGCGGACCGGCGCGACCGGCGCCATGGCCGGGCGCAGCTGGGCGCCGCCGAAGGACTGGTCGCCGCCCTGGCCCTGGAGGCCGGGGCCGCCGGCGCCCGGCCCGCCGAAGGACTGCTGGCCGCCGAAGCTCTGCGGACCGGCGGGCTGGCCCTGGCCGAAACCGCCCTGGCTGCCGGGCTGCTGCGCGCCGAAGGTCTGCTGGCCGCCCTGGGCGCCGATGAAGGTGTTCTGGCCGCCGAAGCTCTGGCCGCCGGTCGGCTGGTAACCGCCGCCGGTGGCCTGGGCGAAGGCGGGGGCGCCGGGCTGCGGTCGCTGGTACGGCTGGGGGGCGCCGTAGCCGGGGAGCGGCGGCTGGGGAGCGGCGTACGCCGGCGCGGGCTGCGCGGGGATGTACGCCGTGGCGGGGCCGGCGGAGGGACCGCTGCTCGGGCCGGGGCCCAGGGCGAGGCGGGCGGGCGGCAGCGCGGGGAGGTTGCTGCCGGCGTTCTCGTACCCGTTGCCGTAGCGGTTCTCGTAGGACTGGCCGGGGCCGGATCCGTAACCGGACGACAGTGCCGGCGGCAGGGCGGCCGGCACGTTGATGGGCGCGATCTGGGGGACGCCGCGCTCAGCCACGAGGCTGTCGTAGATCGGCGTGCCGGAGGAGAAGGACGGAGAGGGGTAGCCGACTCCGTCGTAGGAGCGGGGCGAGGTCATGGGCCATACGGTAAGCCCACAACGCGCCTGCTGAGGAGAGCGGGAGGGGGAGCAGTTCGAGTGTTTACACAGTCTTCGCTCGCACAAAGGTTTCGAAAGTAGGAAAGACGGACATTCCGGCGTCCGGTTCCGGACAACCTTGGCGCCCCGTCAGTGGTCGAACGGTCGCCGGACGGAGTCGCCGGAAGGCCTTGTGGTGACCGGCCGGTGGACGGTCGGGGGCCCTGCGGAGAAACTTTTTCCGGACAGGGCGTGCGCGGGCGCATTCGAGCCCCCGCCGTGCGGGCGGCGGAGGCTCGTGAATGTTTCGGGAATAAAATTCCCGTCAGTTCTCCGGGCGTTCGATTCAGGCCTGCGACCTGCCCGTGACCTGCGCCGTTGGTCCGTGACCTGCGCCGGCGGCCAGGGGCAGCCCGGGTGCCGGACGGGTGCCGGCCCGGTCCCGGCGGTCAGTGCGACTGCAGCGCCTGGGCCTGCGCGGGCAGGGCCGGCTTGCCGACCTCGGAGGTGCAGAAGGAGCACCGGGTCGCGGCGGCCGGGATCGGGCTCAGGCACTCCGGGCAGTCCACCTTCGAGGCCGGCGCGGGCTTGGCCGATTCGAAGCGGGCCTGGAGCTTGCCGACCGGCAGCACCACGGCGAAGTAGATGACGGCCGCGGTCAGCACGAACCCGATGACCGCGTTGACGAAGAGGCCGTACGGGAACCGGGTGCCGGCCACGTCGAAGGTCTTCTGGGTGAAGTCGCCGACGGCACCGGACGCGACGCCGACCAGTGGAGTGAGGAAGGCGCTGACGAACCCGGTGACGACCGCGGTGAAGGCCGCGCCGATCACGATGCCGACCGCGAGGTCCACCACGTTTCCGCGCAGCAGGAAGCTGCGGAATCCCTTGAACACCGGGTGACTCCAAATCCGTACGAGGAAGGGGGAGATGGGGCGGCACGGCGGGTGCCGCCCCCGGCCGGACATCCTGCCGAGCGGCCCGGGTCGAGGTCCAACCGCGTTCACCCGAATCGGGTAACCGCCGCGGGGCCCGGCCCCGACCGGCCGGGCGGGGTGGGGGCGCTCCGCGCACCGGCCTTTCGGCGGTCGAACATCCGGCTCGACCACGCTGCGCGAAAGCGCATGTGACACCGGCACACGCCGAGCCGGGACGGCGCCGACCCGGCGCGACGGGGTGAACCGGAGCGCGGCAGGGGGCGAGGCGGGGCGCACAGTGGTCGCATCCGGCGCACGACGGCGGCCCCGTGGCGCACATCGGGTGTACAAGTGCGGGCGGATGGGCCACCATCAGGTTGCGCGAAGGGGATGTACCGGACGGAGCACTGTGCCAAGGTCGGTCCATGCCCGACCATTTGTCGGCCGATCCGGCCGGAAACCGTCCGCGTGTCCTGCATCTGATCAGCGACTCACGCCGTGGCGGCGCACAGAACTTCGCCCGTGACCTCCACCGGGAACTGGGCCGTCGGGGGCAGTCCTCCGCACTGTGCGCCCTCGCCCCGCATCCGGCCGTCCACCCCGGCCCCGTCGGGTCGAGGCGGGACTGCGCGGATCCGGGTCCCGACTCCGCCTCCGGGGACGGGGGTTCCGACTCCGCGGGCCGGGCACCTGACTCCGCCGGCCGGGCCCCCGACGCCGCCGGCCGGGCCCCCGACGCCGCCGGCCGGGCCTCCGTGGACTGCTCCGCCGCCTCCGGGTTGCGCTCCGCCGCCGTGCTGGGCCCCGGGCGGCTGCACCCGAGCACCCTGCGGGCGCTGCGCGCCGCCTCGCGCGCCGCCGACGTGGTGCTCGCCCACGGCTCGGACACCCTGGCCGCCTGCGCCCTCGCCCTGGCCGGGACCCGTACGCCCTTCGTCTACGTCTCGGTCGGCCACCCGCGCTACTGGACCGCCAACCGGCTGCGCCGGGTGCGCGGCGGCGCGCTGATGCACCGCGCGGCCGCCGTCACCACCCTCACCGAGGAGGCGCGCATCGTTCTGGAGGAACAGTTCCGGCTGCCCGAGGGCAAGGTCCACGTGATCCCCAACTCCCGTGCCGCCGAAAGCTATCCGCCCGCCGACGGCCGGGACGACCGGCGGGCCGCGCGGCACGCGCTGGGCCTGCCGGCCGACGTGCTGCTGGTCGCCTGGATCGGGGCGATAGCTCCCGAGAAGCGGCTCGACCTCGCCCTCGACGTGCTCGACCGGCTGCCCGACGTCCGGCTCGCCGTCGCCGGGGACGGGCCGCTGCGCGAGGCGCTGGCCCGCCACCCGGCCGCCGCCCGCGCCCACTTCCTCGGCCCGCTGTCCGACCCGGCCCCGCTCTACCGCGCCGCCGACGCGCTGCTGCTGACCAGTGACAGCGAGGGCGTGCCCGGCGCGCTGATCGAGGCGGCGCTGGCCGGGGTGCCCGCTGTGGCCACTGACGTCGGCTGGGTGCGCGAGGTGGTCCGGGACGGTGCGACCGGCGCGCTGGTCGCCCCCGGGGACCCGCTCGCCCTCGCCGAGGCGCTGGGCAAGGTGCTGGCGGTCAACCGGGCGGGCTTGGGCGCGGCGGCCCGGGCGCACGCGCTGGAGCACTTCGAGCTGGGTGCCGTCGTGGACGCCTGGCAGCACCTGGTCGCCGAGGTGTGGACGGCGGGCCCGGAGGCCGCCGGCTGACCCGCCGCGCACCCCGGTCCCGTGGGCCCGTGCGCACTCCGGTCCCGTGGGCCCGCCGCGCACGTCGGTTCTGCTGCCCCTGTCGGGTGCTCCGTCCCGTCAACGGGCGCGGGCCCGGGTGCGCCGATCGAGCGAATCCGGCCCCGCCTGCGCCGCAGCAACCGGCCGGTAGCGAACCGTCGCCAGCACACTGCCCGGTGTGAACTCGAAGTCGCTGCTGCGGTCCACCGTCCTGCTCGCCGTCGCCGTCGGGATTGCCGCGTCCCCCGTCCAGGCCGGCGCGATGTCCCACCAACCCCCTGCCGAGGGCGCCAAGTTCGTCGAACTCGACCACCCGCAACCGGTGCGAGCGAGCGCCCGGACCGAGGCGGTCGAATTCTTCTGGTACGACTGCGGCCACTCCCAGGCGCTCGAACAGCCTTTGCAGGCCTGGGCGGAGAAGCACCGCGCCGATGTCGTGCTGCGCCGCGTCCCGGCCGTCTGGCCCGGCAGCCAGGACGAGGCCGTGCAACGCGGCCATGCCCGGCTGTACTACACGCTGGACCGGCTCGGCCTGGTCGGCCGCCTTCAGACCAGCGTGTTCCGCGCCGTGCACAACGAGGGCCTCGACCTCACCACCGAGGCCGCCGCCACCGACTGGGCCGTGCACAACGGCGTCGACGCCCAGGCGTTCGGCCGGGCCTACCGCTCGGCCGCGGTGGGCCGGTCGGTCGACGAGGCCGCCGCCGCCTTCACCCGCTACGGCATCAACGAGCTGCCGACGGTCGTGGTCCAGGGCGAGTACCGCACCTCGCCGACCCAGGCCGGCGGGGTCGAGGCGATGCCCGAGGTGCTCGACCACCTGGTGCAGCAGGAGCGGCAGCACCGCCACTGAGCCGGCCCTCCCGGCCGCGTCGGTGACATCGGATCAGCTCGCACATGTGTCTTGTCCGGCAAGCGGTTTGCCGGACAAGGACCTTGTCCAACCGTTCAGCTTGTCTAACCGTTCAGGTGCTGTTTAATGGTTAGCATGAGCGAGCTGACGATCCCGCACGTCCACCACCGCCACGTCGACGTCGACGGCCTGCGCGTCTTCTACCGCGAAACCGGCCCGGCCGACGCGCCCGTGCTCCTGCTGCTGCACGGCTTCCCGTCGTCCTCCCACCAGTACGCCCGGCTGCTCGACGCGCTCGGCACCCGCTACCGCCTGATAGCCCCCGACTACCCCGGCTTCGGCCACAGCGACAGCCCCGCGCCCGGCACCTTCACGTACCGCTTCGACAACCTCGCCGAGGTGATCGAGGGGTTCTGCCTCGCCCTCGGCCTGGACCGCTTCGCGCTGTACGTCTTCGACTTCGGCGCCCCCGTCGGCCTGCGCCTGGCCACCCGGCACCCGGAGTGGATCGCCGGCCTGGTGATCCAGAACGGCAACGCCTACGAGGAGGGACTCTCCGGCCGGGCACGGGAGTTCATCGCCAACAAGCGCGGCGTGCCGGGCGCCGAGCACGCCGCCCGCTCGATCCTCACCCTGGACGTCACCCGCGACCAGTACGAGGGCGGCACGGGCGACCAGAGCCTGATCGCCCCCGATGGCTGGACGCTCGACCAGCACTTCCTCGACCTGCCCGGCCGCAAGGACATCCAGGTCGAACTCGCCCTCGACTACTTCTCCAACGTCGAGCTCTACCCCGCCTGGCAGGCCTGGCTGCGCGCCGACCAGCCGCCCGCTCTGGTGCTCTGGGGCCTGGGCGACCCGTTCTTCACCGAGGCCGGCGCCCGCGCCTACCTGCGCGACCTGCCCGGGGCCGAGCTGCACCTGTTCGACACCGGGCACTTCGCCCTGGAGGAGAAGCTGCCCGAAATCGCCCCGCTGATCGACGACTTCCTCGCGCGGATCCCGAAGTAGCCGATCGCCCGGGCGGCGGGAACCCGGCCGCTCCGAACGCTCCAACGGGGCCGGAGGCTTCCGCGGCTTCGGCCGTCGCGGTCGCTCCGGTCACTTCAGCCGCGTCAGTCGTCAGTCGCGGCGCAGCAGGTACGTGACGAAGCCGAGCGTCCCCCGGTAGCCGTGCAGCCACTCGGTGCGGTGCCGGTCCGCGGCCTCGCGGGCGGCCGCCGCGTCCGGGTGGCCCGGGTGATCCAGTGCCCACTCGGCCAGCGAGCCCGTCCAGGAGAACTCGTAGTCGTCCCACTCCTGTTCGGAACTGACGTGACCGAACACCGGTGACCAGCCGTCCGCGAGGACCCGGTCGGTGGTCGTCGCCAGATCGGCGAAGTCCTCCCGGGCGGCGCCCAGCCCGTCCAGCGCCGACTGCGACGGCTCGCGCTGCCAGAACCCTTCGCCGACCAGCAACCGGCCGCCCGGGGCCAGGAGTTCGCGGGCCGCGGCGAGCGTCGGCAGCAGACCGCCGAACGCATGGGTGGCGCCGACGCACAGCACCAGGTCGAACGGCTCCCTCGCGGTGAACTCCCGTACATCCAAGTGGTGCAGGCCGATCCGGCGAACCACGCCGAGCGCGGTCGCGGTCTCCCGGGCCCGGGTCAGCGCGGCCGCGTCCAGATCCACGCCCACCGCCCGCCAGCCCGGATGAGCGGCCAGCGTCCGGAGCAGCCAGGCGCCCTCACCACAGCCCAGGTCCAGAGCCCGGCCCCGCTCCGTCCCGGCCGTGGCGCGGTCCAGCAACCGGGCCACCGACTCGTCCGCCAGCGGGGCCGCGACCGGGTGGCGGGCATGGGCGAGGCGGGAGATCTGCTGACGGTCCATCCGAGCAGTATGGAACGAGTCGGCCCACCGCGCAGCGGGATCGGCACAGGGGACCGCTCAGGCCCGGGAGTACGTCCGGCCCTTCCACGCGGCGCCCCGGCCGCGCCAGTGCCGCACCGCCGAGTCCACCGTCATCAGCAGGTACAGCCCCGCGGTGAACGGCAACAGCAGCACGGCCGCGGCCGGCTGCCCGTAGTACCGGACCATCGGCAGGTACGTGCCCGCCATCAGCGCCCACGCCGCCCCGCCCGCGGCCGCCACCGGCGGCACCCCGCCCACCAGCCCGGCCACCGTCGCCACCGGCGGCACCAGATAGACCAGCACCAGCCCCAGCACCGTCCCGAGCAGCAGCACGGGCGAGTGCCTGAGCTGGGCGTAGGCGCTGCGGGAGACCATCCGCCACAGCTGCTCCAGCCGCGGGTACGGGCGCACGCTGTCCACGTCCTCGGCCAGGCCCAGCCAGGTCCGGCCGCCGGCGGCCTTCACCGCCCGGGCCAGCGACACGTCGTCGATCACCGCGCCCCGGATCGCCGCCACCCCGCCCGCCCGCTCCAGCGCCTCACGCCGCACCAGCGAGCAGCCGCCGGCCGCGGCCGCCGTCCGGGCACCGGGACGGTTGCTCCGGCGGAACGGGTACAGCTGGGCGAAGAAGTACACGAAGGCCGGCACGATCAGCCGCTCCCAGCCGGTCTCCACCCGCAGCCGGGCCATCTGCGACACCAGGTCCAGCCCGTTGCTCTCGGCCGCGGCCACCAGCTCGGCCAGCGAATCCGGGCCGTGCGCGATGTCGGCGTCCGTCAGCAGCAGGTACTCGACGTCCGGCCCGGCCAGCGCCACGCCGTGCCGCAGCGCCCACAGCTTGCCGGTCCAGCCCGGCGGCAGCGGGGGAGGGGTGGTGACGGTCAGCTCCAGCCCGTCGATCGTCCGCAGCTCCGCCGCCAGGGCACCGGTGCCGTCCGAACTGTGGTCGTCCACCAGGAACACCCGGGCCCGACCCGGATACTTCTGCGCGAGCAGCGTCGGCAGGCTCGCCGGGAGCACCGGGGCCTCGTCCCGGGCCGGCACCACGACCGCCACCTGCGGCCAGCGGACCGGCGGGCGACGAGGCGGCAGCCGTACGTCCGTGCGCCAGAACGAACCGTGGCAGCACGCCAGCCAGAGCCAGACCAGCAGGGAGAACGCGGCGATCCACAGCAGGACGGTCACCCCGGCAGTCTGCCGCAGAACCGGGCCGGACGGGCGCATCGACTAAAGTCTTGACCCGTGAAGATCGCACTGATGGACTCCGGAATCGGCCTGCTGGCGGCCGCCGCCGCCCTTCGGAAGCTGCGCCCGGACGTGGATCTGGTGCTCTCTTCCGACCCGGCCTCGATGCCGTGGGGGCCGCGTACGCCGGAAGAGGTCACGGAGCTGGCCCTCGGCTGCTGCCGGGCCGCCGCCGCGCTCGAACCCGACGCGCTGGTGATCGCCTGCAACACCGCCTCCGTGCACGCGCTCGCCACCCTGCGGGCCGAGCTGGAGCCCGGGCTCCCGGTGATCGGCACCGTCCCGGCGATCAAGCCCGCCGCCGCGCAGGGCGGCCGGGTCGCCATCTGGGCCACCCCGGCCACCACCGGCAGTGCCTACCAGCGCGGGTTGATCCGTGACTTCGGCGGTTCGGCGGACGTCACCGAGGTCGCCTGCCCGGGCCTCGCGGACGCGGTCGAGCACGGCGACGACGAGGCCATCACCGCCGCCATCGCCGATGCCGCCGCCCGGACGCCGGTCGGGACCGACGTCATCGTGCTCGGCTGCACCCACTACGAACTCGTCGACGACCGCATCCGCGCCGCCGTCGCCCCGACCGCCTCGCCGGGGCTCACCCTGCACGGCTCCGCCGACGCCGTGGCCGCCCAGGCCCTCCGCCGCGTCGCCGACCCCACCCGGACGGGCGGCGGCACCCTCACCGTCCTCCACGCCGGCGCCCCCGCCAACCTCCCCCCGGTCG
This sequence comes from Kitasatospora sp. NPDC054795, assembly GCF_053611565.1. Taxonomy (NCBI): domain Bacteria; kingdom Bacillati; phylum Actinomycetota; class Actinomycetes; order Kitasatosporales; family Streptomycetaceae; genus Kitasatospora; species Kitasatospora sp. NPDC054795. The sequence goes on along the minus strand of NZ_JBSHAP010000090.1, from coordinate 637 downwards.
CCGCCCTCTACCCCCAGGGCAACGCCCTCGCCACCCTCATCGGCTGACCCCGGACGGAAGCCGGCCGCCCCGACCGAGCGACCGAACGCCGCAGCGCGGAAAGTCGATCCGGTCGACTTTCCGCTCCGCGCTCGGCGCCACGGCTGCGCCGCCTCACCACCCCGAGGCCTGTTGATCGCCCGCCCGAGCGCGCCCGGTGTGTGAGAAGTCGACTCGGCCGACTTCTCATGCCGAGCTGCTGCGCGCGGGGCCGGCTTCGGGCGGCCTCTACGCGCATGGAGTCGGGTCGTGCGTGGGGTGCCGGGCGCGGTGGGGTCTGGGGGAGTCGGGCTGGCCGGATTTTGGCGTGGGGCCATCTTTGGGCGTGTGGGAAGTCGGTGTGGCCGGCATTTCTGGGGGCGCACGGCTTCGGCAGGGTGAGTGCGTGAGAAGTCGATCTGGTCGACTTCTCACGCGGGGGTGATGGTCCGGACCGGCTCGTCGCTTACATGATCTTGGAATCGAGAGGTCGGCGCGGCCGATTTTCCGGTGCGGCGATTGCGGGAGGCCGGGCGGGGTGCGGTGGCCGTGCCTGGCTGGCACCTCCGGTGCCTGTGGGGCGAGCGGGTCGGCGGTGGTGCGCGCGCAGGAAGTCGGC